>NZ_JBVJMV010000013.1:0-239376 GCF_055584025.1 Streptomyces sp. NPDC104309
AGATCACCACGCGTCACACGACCGGTCTACCGCAGAGGACGCCCTCGCGAGGCGGAAATGACCGAACCAGTGATCTGAACTCCGAACAGACCCTAGGCGTTCCGTGCCCGTTGCGTGCCCGATCGTGGTTCGTCTCGCTGGGCCAGTGGTCTCAGTCGTTCAGCCTGTACTCGAGCGTCGATGCCGTCGGCGACTTCTTTCTGTCGCTCAGTGTCGGAGTGCTGGTACTTCATGGCCACCTTCTCCGAGGACTGGCCGGCCTTCTCCGAGGACTGGCCGGCGCGATCCATCGTGTCCTTGAGGGGCCCCGGATCGGGTCGAGAGCGTGTGCCCGGAGTGCCGGAGAGCACAGAAGCGGAAGTTGTCGGGCGGGCCGACCTCGGTCCGAGCCTTGCGCCACTTCCGGCCGAGGGGGACCGGCGGAACGGCTTGCCCCGCTCGCCCACGGACAGCGGCCCGTTCGGGTCCTTCTCCGCGTACCGGTCGAGATGCCGCTTCAGGTCGACCGCCATGAATGGCGGCAGGACGAGGAACCGTCGGCCGACCGAGGACTCGGTATTGCCAGGAGCCCGGCGGCCGGTGGTCAGTTCGGGTTCGGCTGTGCGAATCCGCCCGGCCGCCGTGGACGCGGCGGCCGTGACGGCGTACGGGGAAGGGGCCCGGCCGGTCCACCTGCCCTTCCGGGTCGAGGTGGTCCGGCGGACCCGCCGGAACCGGAACCGGACGCGAAGCCGGGCCCCGGGACCCCCGTGGTCCCGAGCGGCCCCCGGATCCGCGCCGTCAGGAGATGCGGATGCCCGACCAGTTCGTGGCCTTGCCGACCTGCGACCGGTTGGCGAAGCCGCCGTGGCCGTTGCCCCGGTTCAGCCAGGCGCGGCCGTCCTTGTCGAGCGAGATCAGGTCGGCCCGGCCGTCCCCGGACAGGTCGAGCCCGCCGACCACGTCCTTGTAGGAGGTGCCCCAGTCCTTGAAGACCAGCGACCGGGGCCTGAAGGTGCCGGCGCCGGTCCCGCTGAACCGCCACAGCTCGTTCGACGCGTCGAGGGCCAGCAGGTCGTTCTTGCCGTCGCCGTCGAGGTCCCCGGCGGCGAACAGCCTCTTGTAGCCGCCGAAGCCGGACCCGGTGAGCGAGCGGGCCTTGAAGCCGCCCGCGCCGTTGTTCGCGTACACGTACAGCTTCCCGGTCGAGGCGGACCGGGTCAGCAGGTCGGCCCGGCCGTCGCCCGTCACGTCGCCGGGCGAGACGACCGCGTCGTACCCGCTCCAGTCCGACGAGACCTTGACGTGGAACGACTGCTGGTCGGGCAGCCCGCCGCAGATCGTCGGGTAGACGCGGGCCTCGCCCTTCGGGTAGCGGACGAACACGTCGTTGCAGCGGTCGCCGTCGAGGTCGCCGAACGGCAGCACGAGCGTGCCCGTCGGCCAGCTGCTCGCGCGCTGCCCAGCGGACAGCTTCGTCGCGTCGCCCGCGTACACCTTCAGCCCGGTGCTGTTGCGGCCGAACAGGTCGGCCTTGCCGTCGTCCGTGTGGTCACGCCACTTGGGCAGCGTGCGGCTGGTGGTGGTGGTGGCCTGGTGGACGCCATCCAGGACGAAGCTGTTCGTCTCGGTCCGCTTGTACTCGTCCCACAGCACGACGGGCCGGCCGAGCGCGTCGGCGGCCACCTGGGGCGCCCCGGTGAACTGGGCACTCGTCGCGCTCAGCCGCCGCGGGGCGGACCAGGTGCCGCCCTTGAAGACGGCGGCCATCGTGTACTCCTCGCCCGAGTAGCCCTCCCGCCACGTCACCGTGACCGTGCCGCCCGAGGTGGCGGCCGCGCCGACCGCGCGCACCTTCTTGTGCGTGGAGAAGGGCTGCGTGTACGGCTGCCAGGCGCCGGTGGCCGCCGAGCGCACCGCGTACCAGGGGCCGGTCGAGTAGCCGGGCCCGCCGGCGACGAAGAGGTCGCCGTCGGGCAGGTAGACGGGCGCCGTCATTCCGTACGTGCTGCCATGGTTGGCGGCGGACCGCGGGGTGCTCCACTGCGTGGCGCCGACGGGCCGGCGCGTGTGCATGAGGTGCGCGGTGTTGTCGTAGAACACGTCGAAGCCGCCCTGTGGATGGGCGAACACCTTCGGGCGCGCCAGGTCCACGCCCGGGACCGGGAAGCTCTTGACCGCGGTCCAGGCGGACGCGCCGGGGGCCTTCTCCAGGGCGACGACGGCCTTGCTCGCCTGCCACTGCCACACCAGCAGGGCGGTGCCGTCCTTGGCGACCGCCAGGTCCATGCCGGAAACGTCCCGACTGCCGGACGGCGGCTGCTCGTTGAGGTCGGCCGGAGCGGTCCACGCGGCCTGCGGGCCGGTCTTCTCGGCGGCCTTCACGACGCCGGAGACCGACCACACGGCGACCAGCCGGCCGCCGGGGGCCGCCGCCAGGTGGTGGTAGCCCTTCTGGGGAACCGCGGCAACGTACTCGGGCTCGGAGAAGGCGGTCGCGCCGGGCGTGAGGGTGGCCACCTTCAGCCAGTAGTTGTTGTGGTCGTCGGCACGCTCGGCCCGCCAGACCAGGCGCACTGAGCCGTCGCCGAGCGAGACAAGCTCGGTGTTGTACCCGCCGGCGTCCGGCCAGCTCTGCGGGGCGAGCCAGCGGGTGCTGCCGGCGGGCCGGATCCGGGTGGAACGGGAGAGCCCGTCGCCGGTGAGGGAGACGAGCGCGCCGTTCCCGGCCGACTCCAGGGCGTTCAGCCCGCCCGAGGCGGAGGCGGGGTTGGGGTTCGGGGCGTGCAGGGTGTGGGTGCCCCACGGGCCCGGCGCAGGCGTCCCGACGGCGGCCGTGGCGGTGGTGCCGGTGACGACGCCCGCGACCGTGGCGGTGGTGTGCGCGTTGGCCGGGGCCGCGGCCGCGGCCGCCAGGACGAGGACGGGAGTGAGCGCGATGCCGAGCACCGCGCGGGACTGCGAAGTCATGGGAATGCCCCCCCGGGCAAGGCGTATCCGGTGGCACGGATTCGCCGAACTGTTCGAGCAAGTCAGGCGCAGCGTATATCAGCCAAGATCGGCCCACGCGGAGGGAGCACTCCCCCTGCTCAGAGGAATTCGGCGAGCGCGTCCAGCGCGCGCAGGAGCTCGCCCTCGTCGCCCGACGGCAACTGCGCCACCACCTCCCGATCGCCGCACCGGTCACGACAGGCGGAAGACGGACATCCACAGCTCCCTGGAACACACCTGGCCGACAAACGCCCGCGTCCACGAGGCAGGGTGGCAGTTCCAGGCCGTGCTCGACGCGCACGGCCCTCCTGTGCGTCAAGGTGATATGAACTTCGTGATCCCGCCATGTACTTCATCGGCGTACGTCATGGCGGCTGTCCACCAGATGCAGCGAGTGCCATGGAGTACCAGGCGCACCAGATGAGCACCAGAAGCAGCGGTGAACCACGGGCAACTCCGGCGTTCATCCCGAGAGTCGGCCCCCGGCCAGATGGGATCGTTTGCGCAGCTCAGAGCCGAAGTAGCGGTCAAGCGATCAGTGATTCCCAAGCTCAGAGCGCAAGTTCGGTCATCGTCAGCCGCTCTTCCACGATGCCCCAGGTCAGCGGCCTGGGGCTTCATCGTTTGCCAGACCTCTCCAGGCGTCACGCACCACCTGCGCACCACCCGGCGCCTTGCTCTCATAGGTTCGGGCGAGCGTCCCTACCGTGGTGGCCATGGCCTGGCGAAGTTCGGCGGGTGCGAGGACCTCGACGTCCCCGCCGAGCCTCAGCAACTCACCGCAGGCGTGCTCGGTGCCCTCGATCGGGATGACCGCCTCGATCCATCCGTCGTCGCCGACGGCGTTCGCGGTGGAGTCGACCGCCCGCACCACCTCCGGGGGAACGTTGTCGGGGAGGCGTCGGCGTCCCCGGGGGGACAGGCGGACGGTGGCGGTGCCGGTGTAGCGGCGAGCCCGGAAGTCGTCGAGGTAGGCAGCCCAGTACGCACCCAGGTCGAAGTCCGGCGGCCGGTCGAACCGCTCGTCGCCCAGCACCGCGTCGAGGACCTGGGCGACGCGGTAGGTCGCGGTCCCCTTCTCGGTGGCGGCCACGAGGTACCAGGTACCGGACTTGAGTACCAGGCCGAAGGGGTGGAGGTGACGATTCACCTCCTGCGGGGCGCGCCAACGGCGGTAACGCACATCCACCGCACGCCGGGTGAGCACCGCGTCGACGAACAAGGTGAGATGCGGGGTCTGTTCGGGTTCCCGGTACCAGCCGGGGGCGTCCAGGTGGAACACCGCCGCGGCCCGTGCCGCCTCCTCACGCAGTCCTGCCGGCAGCGCGGCAAGGAGCTTCAGCCGGGCAGCCGACGTCTCGGTCGCCAATCCCAGATCGGCGGCGGGTCCGGGCAGTCCGGCAAGGAACAGCGCCCGCGCCTCGCCCTCGCTCATCCCGGTGAGGCGGGTGCGGTAGCCATCGAGTAGCTGGTAGCCGCCCCCGCGGCCCGGCTCCGCGTAGACCGGCACCCCTGCGGACTGCAGTCGCGCCACATCACGGTAGGCGGTGCGCACGGACACGTTCAGCTCGTCGGCGATTCCTCGCGCGGACATACGGCCCCGCGATTGCAACAACAGCAGCACCGAGAGCAGTCGACTGGCAGACATGCGCGCATTCTCCTCGGAAACCCTGACAGCACCTGTCACACAGCTCCCCTACCGTCGACCCGCATCCCGGCTACGGCCTAACAGGCCGGGAGCTGCACGGAGAACATCGAACAGGAGTCTTGCTGTGCCACCCACCGAACTCGTCGGCCTGCCCGCTGTGATCGAGCTTCGCCAGTACACGCTGCGCCCCCGCCGGCGCGACGAACTCATCGAGCTGTTCGACCGGGAGTTCGTCGAACCCCAGGAAGATGTGGGGATGAGTCTGCTCGGCCAGTTCCGGGACCTCGACGATCCGGACCGCTTCGTCTGGTTGCGCGGATTCCGGGACATGGCGGCCCGCCATCGCGCGCTCACGGACTTCTACGGCGGGCCCGTCTGGGCCGAGCACGGTCCGCAGGCGAACGACACCATGATCGACTCCGACGATGTCCTCCTCCTGCGCCCCGTGTCGGCCCGGGGCGTCCTCGCCGGCTCCCTCTCCGGGCGGCCCCCGGTCGGCGCTCCGGCACCCGACCGGTTCGTGTCCGCCACCGTGTGGTCCTTTCCTCCCGGACGGCAGGACGGCATCACACTGATCCGGGACGGCCTCCTCCCCGCGCTCCAGGAGACGGGACCGGCGCCACTCGCCTTCCTGACCACCGAGCACGCGCACAACACCTTCGCCGGGCTGCCGGTGCGTGCCGGCGAGAACGTCGCCGCGATCCTCACCTCGTACCCCGATGAGAGTGCGCACCGTCGGCATCTCGCCGAGGTGCGATCCCATCCCCTCGCACGGGGCGAGATCCTGCCGGGTGTCGAGCGGGAACAGGCAGCGGCACCTCAGGTACTCCGGCTCGGCCCCACCGGTCGCTCGCTGGTCTGACTCCGAAGCGACGCCTCAGGAGAGACGGTCGATGGCGCCTGCGGCGAGGCCGCCCGGGGATCGGTGGCGCGGATGCCCATGTGAGGAGCCTGAGCAGGCAGGAGGCTACTTCTGCTTGACGGTCTTGCTGTGCCCGTCGTCGAGTTGGCCGGAACGGGCACAGTGATCTGGCCTTTGATGAAATCGGTGTACGCGCCCGGAGTGAGGGCTTGCTTACCGCCGGCCTGCGGTGTGCGGAACGTGGCCGTCCAGCCGTTCTTGATCACCTGAGACCGGTCGGAAGTTGCGCCGACCAACTTGTTCATGTCTGTCTGCCGGTGCCGGGGAGCGGGTCTTGATGGCGGTGCGGGCGAGCGTCACTCACCGCACGGGGAAGCCGAAGGAGTACCCCTGCTGCTTCAGCCAGGGCAGGATCTCGCGCAGAGCGGCCAAGGTCTGGGAGCGGTCCCCTCCCGCGTCGTGGAAGAGGACGGTCGGCCCGTTGGAGATCTGGCTCTTGACGGTGGCGACCATGGTGTCCACACCGGGACGCTCGAAGTCTTTGGAGTCGACGTTCCAGCCCAACGGCCGCATCCCCCGGGACGCGGCGAGCTGCCGGCTGTAAGGGGTGAATGCACCGCCCGGGGCCCGGTAATACTGCGGCCGGACGCCTCCGGACGCCTTGGTGATCATGCGTTCGGCATCCAGGATCTGCTGGGACTGGTATGCATCGGACTTGGTGTCCATGGTGGTGTCGTGCGAGACAGTGTGGTTGCACAGCCGGTGCCCGGCCGCCACGACCTCTTTGACCAGGTCCGGGTGTGCCTGGGCCTGTGTGCCCACCATGCAGAACGTAGCCTTCACGCCGTTGTCCTTCAGCAGTTGCAGCACCTGCGGCGTCCAGACCGGGTCCGGTCCGTCGTCGATGGTGATGTTGACGCCCCGGGCGCCGCGGTCCGAGGCGTGCGCGATGTCCGCCGCCACCTTGGTCACGGTCCGGGCGTCCGGCGCTGCGACACGCGCTTGCGGCTGCCGCCCTCCGGCGGGGTCGGCCTGCGCGGTCCACACCGAGGTGGCAGCGGCCAACGCCGTCACTCCGAGCGCCGCCGCGAGAAACCGGCCGTGCCATCCCCTTTCCTTGTGCTTTGCCATGTCCGCCCGCCCCTTTGCCGTCTCCGCCGATGCCGTGCCCCCATGAAGCCATACGAACGCCCGTGCAGGATGCCCCTGTTACCGATCGCAGACGAATCCGCAGGGGGTCGGCGACAAACGCAGGAGTTCCGCGACAGACAAGGGGGCGCAGCAGCCTCGAAAAGGTACTGGCGAGGACGGCAGACGCTGATCCGCACGGATTCCGGCGGAGGCACCCACGCGTGCGTCGAACGGCCCGCGAAGCGGGGCCGATGGCCGTCCCACTCGGCCGGCATGACCATCACCGAGCAGATTCACCAGTCCGTGCGGACAGTCCCGCCCTCCGCCTGGATGCCCGCTGTCGAAGCCGGCGGCGACATCCGCGACGGCGCCTGGGTCGCCAAGCCCGACGGGGACTGCCCGACCGGCCGGCCGAAGGGCATGCGGCTGATCGTCCGCGAGGAACGGCCGCTCCTCGGCACCCGGTTGCGCCTCACCGACGCCGACGGCCTGCGGCTCACCCACTTCGTCACCAACACCGAGGACACCCCGATCGCGCACCTGGCACTGCGGCACCGACAGCGCCGCGTCAAGGGCCGCATCAGCAATGCGCGCGCCACCGGCCCACGCAACATCCCCTCCCCCGCACGGCCCGGAACCAGATCTGGCCGGAGATCGTCCAGCTCGCACTCCGAGGTTCCCCCGGGGTGCTGATACTCGCCCCGGCCGACCGGCCCGGCTCCGGGAACCCCGCCGTCTGTGACTCCGTCTCTTCTCAGCCGCCACCCAGCTGATCACCACCGCCCGCCGCCGCTATCTGCGATTCCCCCACCATTCGGACCGGACCGACGTCATCACCAGCGCGATCGAGCGACTCGACGCCCTCCCGAACTCCGGTTGACCAGCAGATCCACCTGTCCCGACGAGCCTGAACCCTCCCACCGGAAACATGGCCCCCGACGTCCCCCAGCGCGACAATCGGGCCAATGGCCTGCCCACACGGCCCCGACAAACGAAGAAGAGCCCGTCAGCAAGCTGACGGGCTCCCGCGAAAGATCGAGGCTTAACCTGCCATCAGGTCAGATCGTCGGTGTGTCATCGACGATCTCCTTATGCGGTTCGACGATGAACCTCCAGCCATCGCTGGGCTCCAGGAACCGCACTCGGGTCGGGTAGATGTCCAGGGCACGGCGGTCGCGGTTCTGGCTGTTCGTGTTCTTCCGCCCCCGGGCCGGCTCCTCGTACAGGTCGACCTTGACGTCCGGCACCGCGACGGTTTCCTCGCTCCAGCGCTGAACGACCCCCGCGCCGAACGCGTCCCGTGCGGCGGAGTAGAGCGACTCCAGGGATTCCTTCTTCCCGTCCGGCACGAAAAGGGCGAGGTTCAGAAGGACGCCGGCGCTCTGGAGAACCTCGATCTCTTCCCCTGCCTTGTCGGCAATCCAGATCCCACGCTCTTCGGCATTGTCCGGGAGAACATGAATTTCCTCACCGAAGATCGTCCTCGCGACGAAGGACCCTCCCTCGAACTTCTTACCCGGCTCCGTAAGGAAAGCCGGAGCGTAGCAGTCGAGAGGAAGGCCATCCATCTCTGCGGAGACGAATACACTGTCCTGGAGGCCCAATTCCGAAACCTCTTCGGCCGTAAGACGTCGAGCCGTAACCTTCTCGGTATTCACGCCATTCCCCTTTTTCGCGGCGTTCTGTAGAACCATGAGGACTATATCACGAAAACAAACAGCCAATCCCTATTACGCGCACCTTCGCACTCACGACAGTACAGTCAACCTTCCGAATAATTTCCTCCACAGAACAGCAGACAAATCCTCCCGTATCGCCGGGCGAAACGCAGCCCCCGCAGAGAAATACAGTGAGACCCAGCAGGTGGCTCACCGCTTCGGCAGGGCTCTCGGAACCAAGTCGGCTGCCAAGTTAAATCCGAGAAACCTTGACCGAATGGCAACCCGGCGACCCAGTAGAGCGAAGCCAACTCACCGGCAAAAAGACGCACCGTTCTCAGCGACGAACAGAAGCCCATCGGGCTCCTCTCGACGAACCGGTCCACATGGCGTTTCACCTCAATATGCAGGAGGGCCGGGAGGAATACGGCTCACCTACCGGCGGTCGAATCCGTGCCGCCCTCGACGCGGCGACCGGTGGTCAGCCCGGGCGCTGCGTCGCTGATCTCGACCGCGAGGGGTTCGAGCGTGACATCGGGCCACCACAGGGCCGCCTGGCACGGCCGGAACATCCGGCTGCGGAGTGAATGATGTACATCATCCCCACTCGGCCCCCAAATCCAGGAGCTTGTCGACGAAACCATCGATCGTTTCGATCGCCGCTCTACGGCCGCGACATCCGGCCTCAACGATGACACGAATGCATTGATCTGAAATTTCCCCCTCGATCAACACGTCGATCTGCCGGGGTACGCACTGATGCAGCCAGAAATCTTCTGGTTGTGTTTTACTGACGCGCTTAGCACGGCCAGTAGCTCTGCAACTCGCTTCTCGTACTCATGCCAGAAGACCTTTTCATCTGGCTTCCGTCGGGCCCGTCCAGCTGTCACAGCGTTGAGCCCCTAGGCGTCAGCGAGTGAGGGAAGCTCCGTGGGGAGACCGGCGGTGCCTCGTCAAGGATCCAGAACCCAGGACACGGGATCGACGCCGGTCGTGGAGCTGAGCCCGCACGTCAGGTGCAGTGACCACTCCCCCTCGGACCGCCCCAGCTGCCACGAGCCCCTGTACACACACGTATGGTGATGCCCCATCAGCGAGCAGTCAGCAGAAATCGGTACATACCCCACCTGCGGTACGGGGCAGCTTCGGGGCCCGGGCGCGGAATCAGTACCTCCCGTGACCGCCCCAGAGCAGTCCTCGGTCGGCCTTCTCCAGCTGGCTCAGGGCGATGCTCAGGCTCTCGCCGTCGCCTTCCGCCAAGTGGAAGTCGACGGCCCGTTGGTTGACGAGGACCGCTTCCGCGTACTGCCGCGTATCCACCAGTACGGCGCCCAGCAGGTTCAGCGCCGCGCCTTCCCCAATCCGGTCTCCGGTGTCCTGGCAGACGGTGAGACACCGCCGGAACGCGGCGATGGCCTCCTCATATCGCCCGGCCGTCCCCAGATCGATGCCGAGGAGGAACAGCCTTACGCTCTCGCTGGCTCTGCTCGGTGTCCCGTTGCGCAGGGCGGCGGCCCGCCGGTCGGCGGCGGCGGCCTGCTCGGGCTGGTCGGCCTGCTTGAGCGCCTTGCCGAGGCTGAGCAGCGCCATGCCCTGGGCACCCTGGTCGTCGGCCTCGCCGTACGCGGTGACGGCCTGCTCGTAGGCGGCGGCGGCCTCCCGAGGACGTCCCATCCGCATGAGTGTGTTGCCGAGATGGAGACTGGTGCCGCCCTGACGGTCGCGCTCGCCGGTCTCGCCGTAGATGGTGGCGGCCCGGCTGAGGGTGGCGACGGATTCCTGGAGCCGGTTCAGGGGCTGAAGGGCACGGGAGAGGTTGAGGAGCGAGGAGCCTTCGAGGGAAGGGAAACCGATCTTCCGGAAGGAGTCAGCGGCTTGCCGGTAGACGGGGATCGCGTTCTCGTACCGCTCCTCGCCCAGGAGGAACTCCCCGAGGTTGTAGAGCGACAGGGCTTCGCCACGCTCGTCGCCCGACTCCCGATAGCAGGTGATGGACCGCTGCGCGGCCGTGATGGCCTCCTTGCGCCGCCCCGCCGACGCCAGGGCGAGGCTCAGGTTCCGCAGCGCGTCGGCCTCGCCCTGCCTGTCGCCGTGCTCACGGAAGAGCACGGCGGCCCGTGTACAGGCGGTGACGGCCTCCTCGTGCTGATTGTCGCTTTCCAGGCCGAGACCGAGATTGTCCAGGGCCTTGGCCTCTTTGGCGCCGTCTCCGAGTTGTCGGAAGAGCTCGGCGGCCCGCCTGCTGGCGACGACTGATTCCGCGTACCGACCCACCCGGCCCAGGTCGTTGCCGAGTTCGCCCGACGACCCGGCTTCGGAACGGAGGTCACCCGCGGCGCGGAACGCGGCGACGGCCTGACTGCGGGCGGTGATGGCTTCCTGGGTGCGGTCCAGCTTCACCAGCGCGGTCCCGAGACACTCCCGCGCCGCACCCTCGCCACTGCGGTCACCGGTGTCACGGCAGATGTCGGCGGCCTGCTCGCAGATGGTGACGGCCCGCTCGTGCCGGCCCACGTGCACGAGGGCGAGCCCGATACTGAGGAGCACGTTGCCTTCGCCGTCGTGGCCGGTCTCCCGGCAGACCACGAGTTCCCGTTCGAAGGCGGTGACGGCCTCGTCGTACCTCCGTGCCGACAGGAGGTTGGTGCCCAGGCCGTGCAGGAGCGCGCGTTCACGCGGACGGTTGCCCGCCGTGCGATAGAGAGCCACGGCCTGCTCACAGACGGCGACGGCCTCCTCGTACCGCTCCGCCTTCGCCAGGGCCTCGCTCCGGTTGGACAGGGCGTTGGCCTCGCCGCCGTGGTCGTCGGCCTGACGGAAGAGGGCGGCGGCCTTTCCACATGCGGTGGCGGCCTCCGCGAACCGGCCTGCCTTGACACAGACATAGCCCAGATTGATCAGTGCCCGGGCCTCGCCCTCGTGGTTGCCGGTCCCGGCGAGGAGGACGGCGGCCTGCTGGGCGGCGGTGGCGGCTTCCTCGACCCGCCCCAGGTGGATCAGCGCGGCACTGAGCCTGCCGAGCACCTCGCCCTCCCCTCCGGGGCTGGCGATCTCACGCCGGAGGGCGGCGGCCTGTTCGTAGGTGGTGACGGCCTCCTCATACCGATTCAGCTCGTACAGAGCGTCGCCCAGGTTGGACAGAGAGTCGGCCTCGCTTCTGCGGTTGCCCTTCTCGCGGTAGACGGCGGCGGCCCGCCGGGTGGGATCGAGGGACTCCTTGAACCGGCCCAGCTTCAACAGGGCGTTGCCGAGGTTGTGCAGCGGCGGGCCCTGCGAGCCACCTGCGCTGTTCTCCTCGAAGCCGGCGAGAGCGCGTCGGCTGACGGTGACGGTCTCCTCGTACCGCTCAGCCGCCGACAGGGCGTGACTCTGGTTGGTCAGCGCGGCAGTCTCAAGATGCCGCTCGCCGGTCTCCCGATAGAGGGCCGCGGCCCGTCCAGCGGCTTCGGCGGCGTCCACGGCCCTTGTCAGCCGGGCCAGGGCCCTGCTGAGATTGGTCAGCGCGGCGGCTTCCAGACTGCGGTTGCCAGTCTGCCGGTAGAGCTCGGCGGCCCGCTCGCCCGTGCCGGCCGCCTCCTCGAACCGCCCCAGTTCGCCCAGCCTGCTGCCGAAGTTCAGCAGCAGATCCGCCGCGCCGCTGTGGTTGCCGCTGTCGACGTGGACGGTGGTGGCCCGCTCGACGGCGGCGACGGCCTCCTCGACCCGCCCCAGCTCGGCGAGAGTTTCGCCGATGTCGGCCAGCGACCTGGCGAGATCGGAGAGATCGGTGCCGGGGGCGGCTTCGTCCAGCTGCCGGTGCAGGTCGGCGGTCTCCTGGACGGCGGCCAGAGCCTTCTCCCTGCTCTCCTTCCGGGGCAGCGACAACCGGTGCATGACATCCGCGTACGCGGGGAGGTCGAGAGCCGGGTGGGCCACGGCCACCTGCCGGTACAGGTCGGCGGCCTCCTGGTTGGCGGCCAGCGCCTGTTCCTCACGATCGAGATCCCACAGCCGTTTGCCCAGGCTGTTCAGCGAGTTGGCGTAGTCCAGGCGGTGGGTGCCGAAGCCGTTCTCGGCCAGCTGCCGCTGGATGTCCACGGCCTCCTGAACCGGAGCGAGCGCCTCTTGCGCACGGCCCAGACGCGCGAGGAACTCGCCGAGGTTGAGCAGCACGGTGGCCAGGCGGGGCTCGTAGGCGGTGGGATTCGCCTCCGCGAGTTGCCGGAACAGGTCGGTGGCCTCCTGGACGGCGGCCAGCGCCTCCTCCGTACGGTGCAGGCCGAACAGCGAGCGACCGAGGTTGTTCAGCGCCGCGGCCAGGTAGGGCCCCTCGACGGCGGGGTTGTCGGCGGCCAGCTGCCGGTACAGGTCGGTCGCCTCCCGGGCGATGGCCAGGGCCTCCTCCCCCCGACCCGCATCCGACAGGCGCAGGCTGAGGTTACCCAGCTCCCCTGCGAGACCGCTCCGGTGGGCGGCGGGGTCATCGGCGGCCAGTTGCCGGTACAGGTCGGTCGCCTCCTGGGTGGCGGCCAGCGCCTCCTCCGGGCGGCCATGACCGTGCAGCTGGTTACCGAGGCTGGTCAGGGACCTCCGCAGGCCGCGCCGGTGGGCGGCGGGTTCGGCCTCGGCCAGGCGGCGGCTGATCGCCACGGCCTCCTCGGCCAGGAAGAGTGCCTCCTCCGGGCGGCCCACGTCGGACAGGCGATCCCCGTGGTCGGCCAAGGAGGTGGCCAGGCCGCTGAGGTGGTCGGGGTCGGCCTCGACGAGTTGCCGGTACAGGCGGACGGCCTCCTCTCCCGGGGCGATCGCCTCCTCCCGGCGGCCGGCGTTGGCTCGGCGCCACGCCAGGGTGCCGTACAGCCGAGCCCGCTCGCCGAGGTCGGTGGTACTGGACAGGCGATGGGCGATCAGGACTTCCATGACCGCGAGGATGCCGACGTCCAGGTTGACGTGGCTGCCCGCGGGCAGCCGCTCTTCGACGGCCTCCAGCACGGTCAGGAGGTCGGGGTCGAGAGGGCCGGCACCCGGGCCGCCGAGGGCGGCGAGCGTGGTCAGGGCCGAGCTGCCGGCGGCGAGCGCGAGGGCGGGATCGCGGCGCAGCAGCGGGTAGAGGACCTTCTCGCGGACATGGGCCCAGCGGCCGGCGGCGGACGCGAGGAAGGTGACCGAGCGCGGGGCGATGACGGGCCGTAGATCCTCCTCGGCGGTCAGAGTGGCGAGCACACCTTTCGCCCACGGGTCGGCTTCGTAGGAGCTGATGTCGTGCCCAGGGGTGAGCAGGCCGAGGAAGTCCTCCGCGAGGCGGTCGGGGTAGAGGGGTTCCAGGACCAACTCGGCGTCGGCGGGCTTGTAGCAGAACCGGTGATCGTCGATGAGGTCCTTGGGGTGCGCGGACAGTTTCAGGGTCTCCAGGGCCTGTTCCCCGGTGGGCTGCTCGACCGCTCCGGTGAGTACGGCGGTGAACACGGTCTTGGCCATCACGGTGGGCCTGGTCCGGTAGTCCTGCCCATGCCTTCCGGCCTCGTAGAGCCGTTGCCACGCCAGGCGTTCACGGTCCAGGAGGTACGCCGACAACTCGTGCGGCTCGGTGAGCGACGGCTGCTTGCCCTGGGCATGGGCGTCGACAGCGACCAGGGCGGCCATGTGCAGGTTCAGCGTCAGGCCGAAGTCACGGTGGTCGAGGGAACCGGGCAGCCGGATGTTCGCGGCGTCCGACAGGTTGTACAGGTTGCTGTCGGCGAAACGGTCACGGGCGGCGGTGAACATCGGCAGCCGGTCCGCGACCAGCGAGGGCAACGGGAGGTCGGCGGCGGCGGCGCGACGTTCGCCGAGCTCACCGCGGAGGGCCGCGAACCAGCGGACGGTGCGGCCGATGAGCAGGACCCGCGTGGGCTTCTGCTGATTGAGCAGGGGGTCGTACAACAGGCGTTCCAGTTCGCTGTGCGCCCATCGGTCGGCGTAGTCGACGACGAGGAGCACTCCGGCCGCATCGTCGTCGGGCTGCACGTCTTCGCTGCCCGACAATGACGGACCGTTGGGGAGGCCCCGGACTCCCGCCTGCAGGACATGCCATCGCTCGGCTCCGGACGTTTCCGGGCTCCGGGACAGTGCGGCGAACTCCGTGGCGAGCCGGGTCTTGCCCTGCCCGCCGGGAGCGTGCAGCAGCAGGACCGACAAACGCGCGTCCTCGGCATCCCGCCATTCCCGCAGCCCCTCCAGTTCGGCTGTCCGGCCGACGAAGGGCACGACGTGACTGCGCGCGTCCAGCAGGCGGCTGGGCTGCGCCATCAGCCATGCGGGATCAGGAGTGGTCGGAGCGGGGAACGCCTCGATGGTGGGCAGGCGCGTCCCGTAGTGGTGGTTGTGGTTGATCGTCGCGTGCGAGTCCGGGCCCAGCAGCACCGCCGCTCGGTCCGACGCATGCACTTGGTAGATATCACCGGTCATGAAGGCCGCCTTCGGAACCGGAAGCCTGCGAGGGCGGACTGCCGGGTGCGTGATGGTGGTTGATGGTCACCGTGGCGCCGGGGCCCTGGATACCCGTGCCGTTGCCCTGCACGTCCAGGTGGTAGACGGAAGGCGCCTCCGGCCGCCGCGGCGCTTCCCTGACAGCGCGGCCCTCCCCGTCGGCCTCATGGCGTCCGGCGAGCGGTGCGCCGCCGGGCGCGCTCTCCTCCGGGTCCGCCTCCAGGTCCGACTGCCGCGCATCGGCGGCCGGGACCCAGATCCAGGCCTCCCCCCGATACTCCTTCTCTTCGACACGTACACGCCGGAACTCGTCCTCGCGGAGGCTGGTGTACGCCTCCCCCCGTACGACGTCGTGGAAGACGATCGCCGATACCCCGACGGCCAGACAGCCGTCCGATGCCTCCGCCAGAGCAGTGCGCAGGGCCGCGGAGTCGAGGATGCGGCCGATCTCGACCGGAGCCGGGCCGACGAAACCGTTGGCGCCCAGCAAGGCCGGGCCGAAGTGGACGGCTGCCCTGAGCCGGAGCCGCGCCTGCCGCATCCGGTTGCGGTTGAAGGCCCGCAGACCGGCATCCAGGCTGCGCATGAACGCGTCGACCAGAACAGGCTCAGCGGCGCCCGCGGGCAGGACCGCGAACAGCGAGTCCCCGCCCTCCTGCGTCACCCAGCGCGCGCGCTCCAACCGGGCAGCGTCGGCCGCTTCGCCCAACAGCCGCGTGATCGCCTCCTGGAACTCGCGTTGCGTCACCACGTCGGCGCGGCCGTAACCCTCCGCATCGACCGCCAGCAGCAGTCTGCGCTCGAACTCGCCCATGCCGCCCCGCCCATCCAGACTGTTGCTTGCCATGACACCTCTCGGGCTACACGCACTTCATGGGGGAGGATGCCGTTTCACTCAAACCCACTGACAATCCACGGAGTTACTACACGCCGGCAAGGGTTGATCAGCATCGCGGCGCAGCCTCCCGGGGGAAGGAACCGGCTCCCGCTCCTCCGAATACGGACGCCGACACTGAAGTCGTACACCCGCGCCCCGGTGTGAACCCTGTGGAAATACGGATTGCCGAGATCTGTGACAGTTCCTGAAGTCCCGAGAACCCATAGAAGTGACTGGTTCGGTCGGGACGTTCGCCCTCTTACTGGACGGAACACGCCCTCGTCGACCGGAGGAGACTTCCATGGCACCAACCGGGCAGGTCACCGACAGCCGTCCTGCGCAGTACATGTTCGCCACGCTGCAGACGACCCACCAGCACGCGGATGCCAAGGCCGGCATCCTGGCGGCGACGCAGGCGGCGTTGGTCGTCACGGCGGGATCCTGGAGTCGTCAAGCAGTGCTCGTCTGCAAGCAGGGTGGCGCGGCTGGAACGTTCGCCGGGGCACTCTTGGCTCTGTTCGTCTGCGGCCTGATCGGTGGCGCGGTGAGCGTGGCTGCGACGTTGAGCCCCCGCATGTTACGGGGCCCGGCGGTCAATCGGTACAGCTTCATCCATCTGGCGTCGGGCCCCGACATCCTGCCCTCCGGAGGCACACACACGGACGAGGCCGCGGATCGCAGGGAGTTGTCGCACACCGTGCGATTCCTCGCTCGCGTCGCGGTACGCAAGTACCGCTGGCTGACAGGGGCGGTGATGTGCACGGCCGTCATGGGCGTGAGCGCGGGGCTGAGCGTGACCCTGCAGCCGGTATTGGCCTGACGCCGACTCGGCTACGGCCCCTCGTCCGCCAGGTCCGCAAGCCGCCTGAGCCGGGGAAGGTCCCGGATGGTGGTGGAACGGTAGCCGGTCTCCAACAGGCCCTCTTCGCGTAGTTCGCGCAGTACCTTGTGGACTGTCGTCTCGGCGGCGCCGACCAGCGCGGCCAGCTCCGGCTGCGTCAGCCGGCAGCCGATCACCACTCCGCCGGCGCGGGAAGATCCGTATGACGCCGCAAGTTCCACCAACAGCCGGGCCAACCGCACCTTTGCCGGATACCCGCGGAAGTCCAGCCGCCGCCGGTTCGCCCAGCGCAGCCGACCGACGACGATGCCGGTCAGGGCTATGGCGATCTCGGGGCGTCGCGCCAGCAACTCCCGCAGCACGCCGTCCGCCAGCACCCGGGCGGTCAGCGGACCGCAGGCGGTGACCGTCGCCGAGCGCAGGGCCCCGTCCATGGCCGCCATCTCACCCACCGTGTCCCCGCCCGCCCTGACGGCGAGCAGTGAGGTCTCCCCGTTCTCCACGGTCGCCGTGACCTTGGCGAAACCGGACAGCAGCAGCAGGAGATGCCGGTCGTTCATCCCCTCTCTCAACAGCACGGCACCCACGTCGAACCGGACCTCGGTACCCAGGCCGAGCAGTTCCCGCCGCGCCGGAAGCGACAGCATCCCCAGCAGACTGCGTGCGGGCCATTCCTCGGACCCGATTGGCACAACCACGTGCATCCCCCGTCTCCATCTGCGTTCGGACATGGCTACCGAGACGTCCTCCCCCTCCGAACACGACCGGAGGGGAAGATGAGACCGCCGACCACTCGACGTCATCGTGCCGGTTTCCGCGGAAGCGGTGCCACTGGAGCGAGCTGCTCCTCACCGACCGTTCACTCCTGGGCACAGTGGAAGTGCAGCTCCTGATCGACTTTCGGACCCTGCCGGGACCGGGCCGACGGGCGGGCCCGTCGGCCCGGGAGCGGCTTCTTCCGGCCGCTTCCGCCCCGGCCTGGATGTTTCCTGCCTGGCCGGGACGGAAGCCGTGCAGAGTAGTGCATATGACGACACCCGCAGCGCCGCTCCGCTCCTTCGCCCGCACCCGCGCCTCGCTCGACGGCGAGGAAGTCACGTACTGGTGGTCCGGCGACGTGTACTCCTGGGCCCCCGACGAGCCCTACCAGCGTGTCTTCGGCTTCGAAGGGCTCAACGTCGCCCGCCTGGTCCAGGATGCCGAAGACGGCCCGGACGCCTACCGGCTGCTCACCCGCGAGGCCGCCTTCTACCTGGACCCCGTCACCCGCGAGATCCTGGAGACCTGGCAGGACCTGCCGGTGGTGCACGTCTGGAACGACCCGGCGAACCAGAAGTGGCGCCCCTTCCCGATCCCGACGACCGAGCTCGGCGAACAGGTCTGCTTCAGCCTGGAGATCCCGCTGGCCTACCCCTCGCCGCTGCCGGTGGCCCAGTACCCCGTCCACTCGGCCGGCGACACGTACAAGGCCCTGGAGCTCTTCCAGTTCTTCGCCGACCGAGCCGACCTGGACGGCCCGGCTCCCAGCGTCCCGGCCACCATGTCGTGGACCCGGATGTCCCCGTGGCTGCCGTGGATGGCCCGCGGCCAGCGGCCCGGCGGCCTCACCTTCCACTGCCGGGGCCGCAAGCTCGGCTCGTACGCCGAGGTCCCCGAGCGGACCCGTGCCCACATCGCCGACCACCACCCGGAGTTCGCCCGGGCCCCGGAGAAGTGGAGCGAGCCGAACGAGACCAGCTGGACGTACTTCCGCGAGCTCAACCCGCCGAAGTAGCCGCCGGGCTTCCCTCGCCGTCCGGCCCGTCCCGGGCCCCCAACCAGCCCCCTGAGGTCGCGATCAACGCCGCGCGGGCCGGTGGGCAGATGGTCCGAGCCATGCGGGGAGCCACCCGGGCGGCGTCCGTCGGCAGGCCGGAGGCAGGGCCTGCGCACCCATGCCGTCGGCCCGCCGCCGTCCGCGCGGATCCGGTCAGCCCTCCCGTTCGATCCACTCGCTGCCGCCCAACGGGTAGTCGTAGCCGGGTCGGCCGACGTCAGCGCTCGTGCGGAACGGGGTGCCGCTGCTGTCGATGCGCACCGTGCCGCGGCGGCCGCCGCTGGACCAGTCCAGGCTGAGGTCCCAGCGGACGTCGTGCGCCCTGGTGTGCGCGGTGATGTAGAAGACCTCCGGGTCGGACTCGCTGACCTTGTACGGGAAGCCGCGTTGGCCGTTCTTGACGGTGACCGTGGGGCTGCCGTTGTCGAGGTCGATGTCGAACGACTTGGTGCCGACGCGACCCCCGCAGCCGACCCCCATCGAGTAGTCGTTCCAGGCGAGCGGCGCGCCCTTGGCGGCGACGCGTACGTGCAGCGCCTCCAGGACGACCGTGTCCTGCCCGGTGCCCTGAACGGTCAGGGCCACCCGCTGCTCCCCCGAGGCGACCGCGCCGTAGGCAGCGGCCCAGCGCGGCGCGTCCTGCTCGCTCGCGGGCGGGCCGACCTGCTCGGGGGCGCTGTCGACGAGGAAATGCTGGCTGCACGGGTTGTCGTAGACGTAGGAGCGGGAGGCGACGTTCAGCGGTACGGCGGCGCCGCCACCGGTGGGCTCGGCCGCGCCCTGCGCGCCGCCGCCCTTCGAGGTGCCGGGCGTGGATTCGACGGCGGAGGCGCGGGCGGACGGTCTGCGGCTCCCCGCGGTCGGGGAAGGGGTGGCGGAGTCTGTCGTTGACGGCTCCGTGGTGTCCTTCGAGTCGGTGGTCGCGACGGTGGTATCGGCTGCACGCCGGTACCCCGCGTCGTCTCCGCCCCCGCCGAAGGGCACCTTGACGGCGAGCACCACGGCGCCTAGCACGGCGGCCACCGCGACGGAGGCGATCAGCGCGTTGCGGCGACGCCGTGGCGGCGCGGGATTGTGCGGCACGCCGACGACAACCGGCTCACCGTCCGTCCCCGGTCCGTGCGTCGACGCCTCGCCGCCCGAATCCGCCGGCGATCCGGCAACCGCCGTCTCCGGCGAACCGGTTGCCCGAACCACCCCGGCTGAGCCGGCCTCCTGGGCCGAATCCGCCGGCGATCCGGCAACCGCCGTCTCCGGTGAACCGGTTGCCCGAACCACCCCGGCTGAGCCGGCCTCCTGGGCCGAACCCGTCGCCGGAACCGGCTCCGCGGCGGTGTCACCCGCGTTCCTCGCCCCGGCCGCCGTGGTCCGGTCCGGCCCGGCCTTTCGTGCCGCGTCCGCCAGGATCCAGTGCCGGTGCAGCTCCACCAGCTCCTGCGGCGTCGCTCGGCACACTCTCGCGAGGCGCTCCGCCGGTGCGTACTCGGTCGGCAGTGCGGTGCCGTTGCAGTAGCGGTGCAGCGTCGATGTGCTCATGTGGAGCCGCTTGGCCAGCGCCCCGTAACTCAGCCCCGAGCGGTCCTTCAGCTCCCGCAGCAGCTCCGCGAACTCGCCCGTCCCCCCGGCCCCTTTCGCCTCCGACGTTCGTTCCACGATCCCCCCATGTCCCGTTCACGCGTTCCAGGGGCACTGCGTTTCCCCTGCTCAGAGCCCATTCCAGTGTTTCAGCGTCCCTAACCCCCCGCAGTCCATGGCGGCCGGGACGGATCACCCCACAAGCTCCAGTCATCCAAGCACCACACCCACCCGAACGCCGAAGGGGTACGACCACATGTCGAACATCCGGAACTCCCGCACCCGCCTTCTGACCGCCGCCGCGACCGTCGCGCTCGCCGCCTTCTCCCTGACCGCGTGCAGCGACGGGACGGGTGTGCGGGACGAGGGTGCGTCGGCGAAGTCCTCCACAAACGCCTCGGCCTCGACGCCCGCTCCCGAGCCGTCGGCGCCCGCCTCCGGGTCCTCCGACCGAGGCTCCTCCTCCGGGTCCTCCGACCAAGGCTCCTCCTCCGGGTCCTCCGACCAAGGCTCCTCCTCCGGCGACGTGAAGTCGGCCGCCGTCACCTCGAAGCCGGGCGCGCATGCCGCCGCCGCGAAGGCCCCCACCGCCTCCGGCAAGGCCGTCACCTGCGAGGGGTCCAACACCAAGACGGTCGCGGCCCCGCTGAACCGCCCCGTCAACCACATGCTCCTCACCGTCACCAACACCGGCAGCAACACCTGCTACCTGTACGGCTACCCGGCCGTACGCTTCGGCGAGGCCCAGTCGGTGCCGCCGGTCATCGAGGACTCCAAGCCGCAGGCCGTCGTCACTCTGAAGCCGGGCGAGTCCGGCTATGCCTCCGTGAGTCTGTCCGCCACCGACGGCAGCGGCGCCCACGGCCACACGGAGAAGTCCCTGGTCGTCTACTTCCACGGCCGCTCCGGCAATGAGAGCGTCGGTGCGGGCGCCCACCCCTCCCTGCCCGCCAAGGGCGTGTACATCGACGACTCGCTCAAGGTCACGTACTGGCAGCAGTCGATGAACGACGCCGTCAACTGGTGATCTCGTTCGCCGGCGGGCAATCCCCCCTCGGACAGCGTCCGTTCACCGACGAAGTGGTGGTCCGGAGTGATCCCGACCACCACTTCGCGGCACAACGCCCCCTTGCTCCGATCCCCCAGCCCCAGCCCCAGCCGCAGCCGCCACGAGCTCGGCGGCGCCGATCAGGCCGGGCCGGACAGCTCGGGAGTGAGCAGTTCCAGCGCCTCCTCCCAGCGGAAGCTGTCGGCCCCGCCGTCGGCCCTGGGCGTGTGAGGTTCGTGCGAGCCGATCAGAACGCCCATCCCACGCAGCCGGTCCAGGCTCGACCGGTACGCCGGATGGGCGGCCTGGGCCGAGTTCAGGTACGGGAGGACGGCGGTCGGGATGCCGAAGCCGTACGCCTCGCACAGGATGCCCAGGGCCAGGGTGTCGGAGCTGCCCGCCGCCCACTTGTTGATCGTATTGAAGGTGCCCGGGGCAACGGCGATGGCATCGGGGGGCGGCAGCGGGCGAGGGTCGCCCGGTGAGCGCCAGGCCGAGCGAATCGGGTAGCCGGTCCGGGCCTCGACAGCCTTCGCGTCGATGAAGCCGAGGCCCTGCGGTGTGGCGACGACGCCGACGTCCCAGTTCGCTTCCTGGGCTGCCGTGATCAGCTTGCCGACGTCCCCGGCGATTCCAGCCGCGCACACGACGACGTACAGGAAGGGCTTCTCGGTCTGCTGGTCGGGCTGATCGCTCACGCGGGGACTCCCGGTCGACGGCTGAAGTGATGCGGTTCACGCAGCGTACGGCGGCGGTCGCGGCCGGCGGTGCCCGCAGGTCGACGAACCGGTGCTTCTCGGCCGGGACCCGCGGCAGCGGACGTCGTCCTCGCGGCCCACGAAGCTGGTCAGCGGTGCGTCCGGGGTGCCGGGCGCACCGGGGAGTACCCGCCGCCTTGCCCGGAACCGTCGTGGCCCCCGCCACCGCATGCGGTGAGAGCCGCCCGCCGCGCACACCGGCCGGTCGCGATGTCCGTGAGCTCGGGAGACCACCGTCGACGAGCACGCCCCAGGCCCCCGCCGTCGACGAGCGCACCCCAGGCCCTCGCCGTCGGCGCGCCGCTCCGCTCCGTGAAAGCGGTCGTGCGCCGGCCGGCCCCGAAGGGACGCTCCGCGTCGCCGCCGGGGCCGGACGGACCGCTGCCACGGTGTCGGGACCGCGTCGGTCAGCTGAGGACGACGGGCTTGCCGCTCAGCGCGACGCCTGCCTGGTTCAGCTCGGTGATCGCGGTGCTGGTGGTGTCGGCGGCGACGCCTGCGGTGTAGTCGAGGAGGACCTGCACCTCGAAGCCCGCTCGCACGCCGTCCAGCGCGGTGGCCTTCACGCAGTGGTCGGTGGCGATGCCGACGACGTCGAGGCCGGTGACATCGCGGGCGCGCAGCCAGTCCGACAGCGACGTGCCGTCCTCGGTCGCCCCCTCGAAGCCGCTCTTCGAGGCGGAGTGCGCACCTTTGTAGAAGACCTCTTCCACGGCGCCGGACGTGACGGCGGGTGCGAAGTTCGGATGGAACTCGCCTCCCTCGTCGCCGACGACGCAGTGCACGGGGAAGGAGTTCTGGAAGTCCGGGTGTGCGGAGAAGTGGGCGCCCGGGTCGATGTGGTGGTCGCGGGTGGCGACGACGTGTGCGTACTGACCGTCGGCTTGCCGGATCAGTTCGGTGATGGCCACGGCCCGGTCCGCACCGCCTTTCACGGGGACGCTGCCACCTTCACAGAAGTCCTTCTGCACATCGACGACGATCAGAGCACGGCGCACGGAAAAGCCCTTTCCTCGGAGGGGGGAACCATCGCCTGCGTATGGTCGCGCCTCCGGCGGCCGGTGGACGTGGCACGCGCCGCCGTTCACCCGATCGGTGTCCCTGGCCCGGCGGACGCGGTCGCGGCCGCCGCGGTGGTCGTGATGTCGGCGGCGGCGCTAGCCTGGGGGGAGCAGCGGCCGGTGACGGCTGCTGTACGGCGGTGGGGCCCGCCGTACCCGAACCGCGGGGCGCGTGCGCGCGTGCCGCCAACGGTCCCTGCTTGCGATGGAGTGCGCCCGTGCGCGGGCGCCCGGCAGGTAGGAGACGTATGCCCAGGCAGGCCCAGTCACGCCGGGTGCCCCCGGCAGCGGTGACGGAGCACGGCGATTCGGATGCCGGACCCGGCGCGCCCGGCAGGCGCGTCAGGCACCCCCGGCGGCCGTGGTCGGTCCTCGCCGTGGTTTCCCTCGGGGGCACGATCGGGGCGTCGGCCCGGTACGGGGCGTCCCTCCTGTGGCCCACCGCTCCGGGCGGTTTCCCGTGGTCGACGCTGATCGTGAATGTCGTCGGTTGCGCGGTGATCGGTGTGTTCATGGTGGTGATCAGCGACGTATGGGCGGCACACCGGCTGGTGAGACCGTTCTTCGGTACGGGGGTGCTGGGCGGGTTCACCACGTTCTCCACCTACGCGGTGGACATCGAACGCCTCGTCGCCGACGGCCGGGCCGGCGCGGGCCTGGTGTATCTGGGGCTGACCCTGTTCGCCGCCCTCGCGGCGGTGTGGAGCGCGGTGTGGGCCACCCGCCGCGTACTGGCGTGGAGGCAACCATGACAGGACGGACGAACACGGTCCCGGCCCTGCGGCTGACGGTCCTCATCAGCGAGACCGACGGATGGCACCACAGGCCCGTGTACACGGAGATCGTGCACCGGGCACACCGGGCGGGACTCTCCGGTGCCAGCGTGTTCCGCGGCATCGAGGGGTTCGGCACCTCGTCGATGATCCACACCCAACGGCTGCTCTCACTCAGCGAAGACCTGCCGGTGGCCGTCGTGATCATCGACGCCGAGGAGAAGATCCGCGCGTTCCTGCCGCTCGTCGAAGAACTGCTCACGGACGGCGGCCTGGCCGTCCTGGACCCCTGCGAGATGGTCCAGCACGACGACGACCGGGAGCAGAACCCGTGAACTGGCTCCTGGTGATCGTCGGGGCCGCGGTCGGTGCCCCGCTGCGCTATCTGACCGACCGCGCGGTCCAGTCCCGGCACGACACCGTCTTCCCCTGGGGCACCTTCACCGTCAACGTGACCGGATCACTCGTCCTCGGGCTGCTGACCGGCGCCGCCGCCGCCGGGGCCGCCACCTCCCACCTGCAACTCCTGCTCGGCACCGGGCTGTGCGGGGCGCTCACCACCTACTCCACCTTCAGCTACGAAACGCTGCGGCTGGCCGAGGACGGCGCCCGGTTCTACGCCGCCGCCAACATCCTGGCGAGCGTCGTGACCGCACTGGGCGCCGCGTTCGCCGGAGTCTCCGTGGCCCAGGCCCTGTGGGCGTAGTGCGGCGGCCGACGATGCGCCCCTGGCGATTCGTGGTCTGGTTCGGAACCATCAGCCTGCTCGCCGACTTCGTCTACGAAGGGGCCCGTTCGATCACGGGTCCGTTCCTGGCCTCGCTGGGGGCCTCGGCGCTGGTGGTCGGTGTCGTCACGGGTGCGGGTGAAGCGGCGGCGCTGGTCCTGCGGTTGGTCTCGGGGCCGTTGGCGGACCGGACGGGCCGGTTCTGGGGCTGGACGATCGCCGGTTACGCGCTCACGGTCGCCAGCGTGCCGGTGCTGGGCCTGACGGGGGTGCTCTGGGTCGCCTGCTCCCTGGTCATCGCCGAACGGGTCGGCAAGGCCGTCCGCTCCCCCGCCAAGGACACGCTCCTGTCGTACGCCACCGCGGTGACGGGACGGGGACGGGGCTTCGCCGTGCACCAGGCGATGGACCAGATCGGCGCACTGATCGGCCCGCTGACCGTCGCCGGTGTGCTGGCCCTGACGGGCGGCGACTACGCACCGGCGCTCGGCGTCCTGGCCCTGCCCGGCGTGGCGGTGCTGGCCCTGCTGGTCCGGCTCAGGCACCGCGTCCCGCGGCCGGCGGTGTACGAGAGCGTGACAGCGGCGGCGTCCGGCACGGAGACCAGCGCCGGCCGGTTGCCGGCGGCGTTCTGGCGGTACGCCGCGTTCACGGCCGTCACGACCTCCGGGTTCGCCACGTACGGCGTGCTGTCCTTCCATCTCGTCGCGCACGGAATGCTCGCCACGGCCTGGGTTCCGGTGCTGTACGCCGGTGCCATGGCCATGGACGCGCTGGCGGCGCTGGCCACCGGGTGGGCCTACGACCGGATCGGGCCCCGGGTGCTGGCGGTGCTGCCCCTGCTGGCGGCGTCGGTGCCCGTGCTGGCCTTCGGCGGCAGCCTCACCGTCGCGGTGATCGGCTCACTGGTGTGGGGGGCGGCGATGGGCATCCAGGAGTCCACGCTGCAGGCCACCGTCGCCGACCTCGTCCCGCCGGGGAGGCGGGCGACCGCGTACGGGGTCTTCGCGGGTGTCATCGGCGCCGCGACCCTGGCCGGTGGCGCGCTCGTCGGCGGTCTCTACGGCTACTCGGTCCCGGTGCTCGTCGTGGTGGTCGTGGCGATCCAGGCCGCCGCGCTGGCATTGCTGTCCGCCACCCGTGCGCACCGCGGCTGAACCCGCCGGGGCCGGGGAACACGGCCCTGCGGCGCTCGGCCACCGCCTCCGGACCCGGCGGCCCGCTTCCGGACGGGCACGGTGTCGTCACGCGCATGGCCAGGGACCGTCGGCGCAAGGTGTCCGCGGTTGCGGTGAGCCCCATCACCGGCACGCCGGAGCGTGCGCTCCCCGTCCGCATCCTCACGCGGATGCCGCCTGCGCTCACCGCGGTCGTGTGCCCAGGAGGGGTACCCGGTACCCCGGGTGCGTGACGTGACAGCTGCCGCACTGTGTCATGTTCCCCGGACACCCCCGTCCCGCGGCCGGATCCCGCCCGGGGGAAACATCCGGCTTTGTCGCCACCTCGCCTTGCTGTCAGGCAGGTTGATGAGGTGTCCTCCTCGTCGCGGCCCGGCGCACGGTGGTCCAGTGTGGTGGATGCTCGGGCGCCCCGCGCCCCCTTCGCATCGCGCGGGCGCCCCGCGCACCCTTCGAGCGGGCGCGGCGCGTGCCCAGTCCGTCGGCGCGTGCACCCCGGCGGCAAGCAGGAGGGTTACACGTTCATATACGCGCCGAGCACGGCTTCTTGACCGTTCGTCACTTTTGTCCCTACGAAAAGGCCGAGGTCCGCCCATCCACGTGCGGCCGACTCGGGCCCTGGATGTGAACATTCCGCGTCAAGAGTGCAACTGGCGTGTTGGTCTTGACATTTACCCAAGCGGCCGATGCTAAGATCATCTTACTTCCAGTGGGCTGATGGCGTATGGGGGCATTCCGGGAGGGATGAATTCCTCGGCCCCACTTTCGGAGGGGCCTTCCCTGCGTGGCACAAGTCGCGACTCGACGAGTCCGGCCGCTGCGGCTCATGAGGGAGCGTCAAGCCGTTTCCATAGCCATGGCACTTGAAGTGAGTCTCATGACATTTGCACAGGGCCCGCTGTTCTGGGCGCTGGTTGTCGTAGCACTGGTCGCTGTCGGTGCCGTCCTGCGGGCTCGCAAGACCAACATCGGGCTGCGCAGACAGAACGCCGACCTCCGGGGCGAGCACGACGCGCTGCTACGGCAGCGGGACGAGCTCCACGTCGCCCACAACGGTCTGCTGCACCGGCAGGCCGCCGAGATGACCGAGGTCCGCAAGGACGCCGAGGAGGAGACCAAGGCCGTCCTCAAGGCGGCCGTGCGTACTCTTCAGGGGCTCGCGGACGAGCAGCAGGTGGTCGTCGAGAACGCCCAGAAGAAGTACGGCGACGACCCGGGCATGCTCGCCGACCTGATGGCCATCGACCACGCCAACAGCCAGTTCGGGCGCCGCGCGCAGGGCATCGCGGTGCTGTGCGGCGGCTGGCTCGGTCGCAGGGAGACCGTCGCCTCGGTCTTCGACGTGGCCCGCAGCGCCCAGGGCCGTATCCGACAGTTCGACCGGGTCCGGGTCAACGGACAGGTCAACTTCTCGGTCGTCAGCAAGGCCGTGGAACCGGTCGCGGTGGTCCTCGCCGAGCTGCTGGCCAACGCGACCAACTACTCCGCCCCCGGCACTCCGGTGGAGATCAACATCCAGGCCGTCCCGAAGGGCGTCTGCCTCATCATCGACGACGCGGGCCTCGGCATGGGCCAGGAGGAGAAGGACCGCGCGGCGGCCCTCCTCGCGCCCCAGGCCGCGATCAGCGTCTCCAGCCTCGGCATTCCCCCACAGTTCGGATTCGCCGTCTCCGGTGTACTGGCCGCCCGCTACGGGTTCAAGGTCTCGGTGGACTCGGTATCCCCTTATGGAGGCGTACGCGCGGTGGTTCTGCTGCCCGACGAGCTTCTCACCGGCGATGCGCCCGCGCCCCCGGTGGCCGCCGCGGCACCCATCGGCCATGACGCGGACGTGTCGGCGCTCCCCCGCCGCCAGGTGACCGCGCCGCCTCCGACCCCGCTGTTCCCGCCGGCAGCGCAGCCGGCCTCCGCCCCGCAGCCCACGGGGACCTTCACCACCGCCGGTGGCCTGCCCAAGCGTCGTCGCAAGAGCCCGGTGTCAGTGGTGCCGTCGACCGACCCCGGGCCGGTGCGCAGCAACGAGGAGACCGCCTCCCGCCTGGGCGCGTTCCAGCGCGGAACACGGTCCGGACGTGACATGACGACGATGGAAGGACCCGAGATCCAGTGAACCCCGATCTGTCCTGGGTGCTCAACGATGTGCTCCAGGTACCCGGCGCGCGGCACGCGATCCTCGTCTCCGCCGACGGTCTGCTGCTGGCCAACTCCAGTGAGATCGGCCGGGACGACGCGGAGACCGTGGCGGCGGCGATGAGTTCCATGCAGTCCCTGAGCCGGGCCGTCGCGCCCTTCATCGGGGCCCAGACCCCCGGTCGCTGGCGCCAGACGCTGCTTGAGTACGAGCACGGCTGGATCTTCCTGATCGCCGCGGGCACCGGCGCCTATCTGGCGGCGGCCGCCGCGGCCGACGTGGACATGGAGGCCATGTCCTTCCGTATGCAGCAGCAGGTCACCGCGCTGGGGAAGGCGATGACCACGCCTCCCCGCCAGAACGTCGGAAGCGACGCATGACGGCGCCGGGCGAGGAGCAGTCCGTCAGCAGCGGGTTCGTCCGTTCGTACGTCATCACCGGCGGACGCGGTCTGCCCGACGCGGAGGGTCTCTCCCTCGTCACTCTGGTGACCATCGCACCCGACCGGCAGCAGCCCCCGAACCCGAGCCCCGAGGTCCGGGCGATCTGGAAGCTGTGTTCCGGCGGCTATCTGTCGGTGGCCGAGGTCGCGGGCCATCTGGAACTGCCCGTCGGAGTGGCGCGGCTGCTGCTGAACGATTTAGCGGAACAGGGTCATCTGATGCGCCGCAAGGCGCCGCCGCCGGCTCAGCTCGTTGACAGGAAGATCCTCGAAGAGGTGTTGCATGGACTCCACGTCCGGTTCGGCTGACAGCATCTATGTCTCGGACGCGGTACAGCGTGCGGCGAAGATCCTCGTCGTCGGACACTTCGCCGTGGGCAAGACGACGCTCATCGGCACCCTCTCCGAGATCACACCGCTGCGCACCGAGGAGCGGATGACGCAGGCCAGTGCCCACGTCGACGATCTGCGGGGCGCACCCGACAAGGTCACCACGACGGTCGCGCTGGACTTCGGCCGTCTGACGCTGAGCAACGAGCTGGTGCTGTACCTGTTCGGTACGCCGGGCCAGCAGCGTTTCGTCGAGCTGTGGGAGGACATGGCCCGGGGTTCGCTCGGCGCGCTGCTCCTGGTCGACCCGGCCCGTCTCGCCGACACCTTCCCGGTGATCGACCTGGTCGAGAGGTACGGGCTGGAGTACGCCGTCGCGGTCAACAGCTTCGACCCGTACTCCCGGCATGCCGAGGAGGAGTTGCGCGAGGCGCTCGATCTGCTGCCGGACACCCCGGTCGTGTACTGCGACGCCCGGGACGAGAACTCGTCCGCGCAGGCCCTGATCACCCTGGTCCAGCACCTTCTCGTCCGGGTGGCCTGACCTCCGCTCCGTCCGTCGGAACGGGTGGCCCGAGCCCCGTTTTCCGTCCACCGTCCGGGCCCCGAGGCCCGCGATCACACCTAGGAATCACACATGGACTCTCAGCCGGGAGCCACCCCGTACAGCGCCCCCACCGGGTGCCCGATGCACGGCGAGCGGCAGAAGTCGCTCTACGGGCCGGAGTTCGCGGCCGATCCGCAGCGTGTGTACGACGAGTTCCGGGCGCACGGGCTCGCCGCTCCGATCGAGCTGGCCCCCGGGGTGGACGCCACCCTGATCGTGCAGCACGAGGCCGCGCTCCGGGTCCTGCAGAACCCCTCCTACTTCGCCCGTGACTCCAGGCGGTGGGCGGCGCTGCGGGAGGGCCGCGTACCGCTCGACAGCCCGGTGCTGCCCATGATGGCGTACCGGCCCAACTGCCTGTTCACGGACGGCACCGAGCATCTGCGGCTGCGCAAGGCGGTCACCGAGAGTCTCGGCCGGCTCAACTCCACCCGGCTCAGCCGGGACGTCGAGCGCATCGCCGACTACCTCATCGACCAGTTCATCGAGCGCGGCAGTGCCGACCTGCTGGGCGACTACGCCAAGCTCCTGCCGCTGCTGCTGTTCAACCAGCTCTTCGGCTGCCCCGGTGACATCGGCGACCGGCTGACCCGCTGGATGTCCGCGATCTTCGACGGCGAGGACGTGCTGCGGGCCAACACCGAGCTGACGGAGTGCCTGATGGAGCTCGTCGCGCTCAAGCGGCGTCAGCCGGGTGAGGACATCACGTCCTGGCTCATCCAGCACCCGGCCGGGCTGCGGGACGAGGAGCTCAAGGACCAGCTCGTCATGCTGATGGGCGCGGGTATCGAGCCGGAACGCAACCTCATCTCCAACGCACTGCTCCTCCTGCTGTCCGACGACACCGGGAACTCGCAGCGGCGGGGTACGGGCATGCTGGTCGAGGACGCACTCGACGACGTGCTGTGGAACAACCCGCCGATCGCCAACTACGCGACGCACTACCCGGTCCAGGACGTCGACCTGGGCGGTGTGACGCTGAAGGCGGAGACCCCCGTACTGATCAGCTTCGCCGCCGCGAACAGCGATCCCGCGCTCACCGACGCCCGCCAGACCCTGAGCAAGGGCGCCCACCTCGCCTGGGGCGCGGGCCCGCACGTCTGCCCGGCGAAGTCCCCCGCCCAGCTCATCGCCCTCACCGCGATCGAGAAGATCCTCAACTCGGTGCCGGACCTCGCCCTCGCCGTCCCGGCTTCGGCGATCGAATGGCGGCCGGGTCCGTTCCACCGGGCCATGGTGTCCCTGCCGGTCCGTTTCAGCCCGAGTGCGCCGCGTCAGGCCGCGAAGGCCGCGACACAGTCGGCCGTTTCGTCCCGGATCAGCGCTGCTGAAGAGCTTCCCGCCGCGCGCTACGACCACTTGGAGCCGTCGAAGAAGACGAAGGGCTGGTGGAGTTCCTTCCTGGACGTCTTCCGCGTATGACGTCTCCCGCGTATGACGCCTTCCGTGCGCGAAGGCGTCCGCACGTGACGGCCGTCATGCGTGACGGCCGTCATGCGTGACGGCCGTCACGCATGACGGCGCCCGGCGGCGGCCGGGGGTCATGGATTCGGACGGTTTGACCGCCCGACAGGGCTGCTCCAGCAGTCGACTTGGGCTCGGACAAGCAGAGGACAAGGGGTCGTCGGGGCATTTCTCTGTGACAGGAGCAACAGAGATAGACGCTTGGCGGATATATGCGGAGGGGTAGGTTCTGGCCGTAACCATGAGCCCAGGGCAAGGAACTCTGCGTGAGCGCTATATGTGGCACAGACCGGCCCGCCGTCGACCGCCGTGCCCTCATCGCCCTCCTACGACATCTCAAATCACCGGAGGGGCAGGCCGATCCCTACGGTCTCCTGGGTGAGCTGAGAGCCATGGGAGACGTCGTGCGCGCTCCCTGGGACGCGTACTTCGTCACCGGATTCGACGCGTGCAGCGAAGTGCTTCGCGGTCGCAACTGGCTGGCACCGGACTTCGCCTGGCAGGAGCGCCAGGAGGACACCGAGCGCTGGAACGCGGTCGCCACCCAGGAGATGACCAAGACGCTCTCCCGCCTCAACGCGCCCGAGCACACCTGCCAGCGCCGCAGCCTCGGCAACCTCTTCGACCGTTCGACCATCGAGCGGCTGACCCCGCAGGTCGAGGAGCACGTCACCCGCCTCCTCGACGATCTGGCCGACAAACTGCGCTGGGGCGAGGCCGACTTCGTCAGTACGGTCAGCGAACAGCTCCCGATCAGCACCATCGGCTCCTGGCTGGGGATCCCGCCCGAGGACTACGCCCACATCCTGGAGATCACACACAACCAGGTGCACGCCCAGGAGCTGCTGCCCACCAAGAGCCAGCTCGCCGTGTCCGCCGAGGCGACCGTGCATCTACGCGCGTACTTCACCGAACTCGTGAGGCAGCGCCGCGCGAACCCCGGCAACGACGTCCTGACCGGCTGGATCCACACCTGGGACGCGAAGGAGTCCGACCGCGAGGCGGCGGACGAGATCCTCTACCGTCTCACCATGTTCGTCACCATCGCCTCGCTGGAGACCACCGCGACGCTGCTGTCGACCATGGTGGGTCTCCTGCTGAGGGAACCCGGCCGGTGGGCGTGGCTCGGGGAACACCCGGGATACATCGACGCCGCCGTCGACGAGGTCCTCCGGTACGACCCGCCCATCGGGATCAACACCCGGATCGCGGCCGACGACACGGTCCTGGCGGGCGTGCCGATCGCGAAGGACAGCATGGTCCACGTCATGTACGGGGCCGCCAACCACGACCCGCGGCGCAACGAGAACCCGGACGCCTTCGACATCGAGCGCAGCGGCACCCACCTCACCTTCGGCGGCGGTGTGCACTACTGCCTGGGCGCGGCCCTCGCCCGCCTGGAGGCCCGTACGCTCCTCACCCAGCTCCTGAAACGTTTCCCCACCCTGCGTGTCGTCACACCGGCCGGTTACGCGTCCCGCCTGGTCTTCCGACGCGTGACCTCGATGAGCGTGGCGATATGAAGCTCTCCCTCCCCGACTACCTCTCCCCCTACCGGCGGCCGGGCACGGTGCGCACGGAGCGCGAGGGCCCCGTCCTGCGGGTGGAACTGAACTGCCCCGCCACCGGCAACGCGGTCACCGAGGCGATGCTGGACGATCTGCTGGCGGTCCTGGCCGTCCCGGACCCCGACGTCCGGGTGCTGGTGCTCAGCGGGGCCGGCGACGACTTCTGCCTGGGCGGTGACCGCAACGAGTTCGCCGACTGGCTCGACGACGATCCCACCGGGCGGGGCATCCGGATCGCGGGCGACAAGGCCCGCCGGGTCTGTGAGGCCATCTCCACGAGCCAGGCCGTCACCATCGCCAGGATCCAGGGCAAGGCGATCGGCGCGGGACTGGCGCTGGCACTCGCCTGCGATCTGCGCGTCGGCGCCGACACCGCCGGTTTCCGGCTCCCGGAGCTGGCGCTCGGGCTGCCCACCGCGTGGGGCGGCGTACTGCCCCGTCTGATCCATGAGGTCGGCGCCGCCCGTGCGCGCGAGCTCATCCTGACCGGACGCGCCTTCGACGCCGCGGAGGCGTACGAACTGTCGGTCCTGCAGCGCGTCGTGCCCGAGGACTCCCTCGACGCGGCGGTCACCGCGTGGGCCAAGCCCGTCGTGCGCCGCCCGGAGGCGGCCCTGCGCGTCACGAAGGCGCTGCTCAACTCGTACGCCGCCCCCACCCGGCTGGCCGATCCGTCCGTCCTGGACGCGGAGCTGATGGCCACCGTCGCCGCCGCCACCCGCCGCAGCCGCGACGCCCGGGGCACCGGGGCAGTGCGTTAGGGCCGTTCGTCCGGATCGGGCCTGATCCGGATGAACGGCCCTGGGTTCGCGTCTGACGGTCGCTCAGCGCTTGGTGGTGCTGTTGAACAGCGAGCGCGACCAGACATAGCCGACCAGGGCGATACCGGCGCACCAGGCGAGGGAGATCCAGCCGTTGTTGGCGATCTCCGAGCCGGAGAGCAGGCCGCGCAGCGTCTCGGTCATCGGCGTGAACGGCTGGTTCTCGGCGAACCAGCGCAGGCCCGGCGACATCGAGTCGGCCGGCACGAACGCGGAGCCGAGGAACGGCAGGAACTGGACCAGCAGTGGCTTGTTGCTCGCGGACTCGACGGTCTTGGAGATCAGGCCGAGCGCCGCCGACAGCCAGGTCACCGCGAAGGCGATGGCCGCGAGGAGCCCGGCGGCGGCCAGCCACTCCAGCGGGCTCGCGTCCGAACGGAATCCGACGGCGAGCGCGACGCCCACGACCAGGACGATGCACACCATCGTCTGGATGACGCTGCCGATGACATGCCCGGTCATGAACGACGAGCGTGTGATGTTCATGGTGCGGAAGCGGTTGATGATCCCCTCGGTCATGTCGGAGCAGACCGCGATCGAGGTCGACATCGAGCCGGCGGCCACCCCCATGACGATGATGCCGGGCGTCAGATAGTTCAGATACGCGTCCCGGCCGCCGCCCATCCCGGCGCCGATCGAGTCACCGAAGGCGTACACGAACAGCAGCAGCATCAGGATCGGCATCATGGCGCTGCCGAACCCCACGGCCGGATAGCGGATCGCATGCTTCAGGTTGCGCCGCAGCATCGTCATCGAATCGTGCACGGCGTAGCCGAGGGTGCTCATCGCAGGGTCTCCTTCACGTGGAGCGGGGTGGCGGCGGTGCCGTCGCCGGTCAGGGCGAGGAACACGTCGTCGAGGTCGGGGGTGTGCACGGAGAAGTCGGCGGCCCGGATGCCGGCCGCGTCGAGCCGGTCGAGCAGACCGCGCAGCGCGTCGAGCCCGGCGTCGCCCGCCACACGCAGGGCGAGGTTCTCCTCGTCGCGGGCGGCCCCGGGGAACGCGACGGCCGCGCGCTCGTACTCGGCGGGTTCGGTGAACCGCAGCCGTACGTGGCTGCCGGGGATCTGCGACTTCAGCTCGTCGGCCGTGCCCTCGGCGACGATCCGGCCGCCGTCCAGCACGGCGACCCGGTCGGCCAACTGGTCGGCCTCCTCCAGGTACTGGGTGGTGAGAAAGACCGTGGTGCCGCCCGCGACCAACGAGCGCACCGTGTCCCACATGGTGCGGCGGCTGCGTGGGTCGAGCCCGGTCGTCGGCTCGTCCAGGAAGATCACCTGCGGGTCGCCGACCAGCGTCATGGCGAGGTCGAGCCGGCGCCGCATACCGCCGGAGAAGGTCGCGGCCCGCTTGCCGGCGACATCCGCGATCTCGAACCGCTCCAGCAACTCCCGGGCACGGGAGCGCCCTTCGCGCTTGCCGAGGCGCAGCAGGTCGGCCATGAGGAGCAGGTTCTCCTCGGCGGTGAGCAGATCGTCGAGCGCGGCGAACTGCCCGGTGACACCGATCGCGGCACGTACCCCGTCCGGTGCCTTGGCGACGTCGTGGCCCGCGACCTGGGCCTGTCCGCCGTCGGCGGCGATGAGCGTGGACAGGATCTGCACGGTGGTGGTCTTGCCGGCGCCGTTCGGCCCGAGCAGGGCGAACACCGTGCCGGGCAGGATGCTCAGATCGATGCCGTCGAGGACGGTCTTGTCGCCGTACGACTTGCGCAGACCGACGGTGGAGACGGCGGCGGCCGAGGGGTGACCGTCTCCCCGCCTGGACGTGGGCATGACAGACTTGGGCATGGAGCCCTCCGATCGAAGGGTGAAGTGGCTTCGGGAGCGGGCGAGTTGTGGTGCCGTACGGGGCGGGGTGGCTCAGACCCGGGCGCGGAGCACGTCGATGTTGCCCCAGCGGGTCCGGGCGCGGACCTTGACCATGTCCTCGGTCTCCCCCGGGGCTGCGGAGTCGGCGAGCGTGTTGCGTACCTGCCCGCGGTCGGAGCTGACGTCGAGCCAGGCAGCGGTGCCCTCGCGGATGCCGACCTCGATGGAGCCGTTGGAGGTCTCCAACTGAACTTCGCCGCGGGCGACCTCGGCGACACGAAGGTGGCCGTGGGTCGCGCTGCCGGTGACCGACGCCTCGGCGCGCCCGATGTCGATGCCGCCATGGGCACCGCTCACCCGCAGCTCGCCGGTCACGGCGCCGACGGTCGTGGCGCCGTGCGAATTCTTCAGCACGGCGGGGCCGTCGACGGTGCCGACGCGCACGTTGCCGGTGCTGCTGGTGATCTCGGCCAGGCCCTCGACCCGGTCCACGGCGATCGAGCCGTGCGACACGGTCAGCTTCAGCGGGCCGGTGGTGTCGAGACGGACGTCGCCGGCCGCCGTCTTCACACGGACCTCACCGAGCCGGCCCTCGCCGAGCACGTTGGCCCCGGCGGCGGTCATGTCGATGCGTGAGCCCGTGGGCAGTTCCACCGTCACGTCGACGGTGCCGCTGCGCCCGAGCAGATTGGCCTTGGGCGTGGTGACGGTCAGGACGCCGTTCGCGCAGGCGACCTCGGTCTGGTCGGCCGTCCGTGCGTCCAGGTCCTTCTTCGGGTCGCGGGGCCGCACCTCGACGACGGTGTCGAGGCGGTCACCCGCGACGAACCGGATGGAACCTGAGTACACGTAGGCGGTAACCGAAATCGGTTCGGGGGTGTCGAAAGAAGGCATGACTGTACCGTCCTCATGAGTCCTTGGGCCGTCCCCGCAGGTGGGACGTGGTGTGGGTGCAGTGCTTTTCTGGGGGCGGGCGCGGCGCGGCTAACGCACCCAGCCCGTGAAGCTCTGTCCGATGGCGCGGGTCTTCTCCGTCGTACGCGGCGGCGTGCCGCCGTCGAGCGCGCCCGCCACGGCGCGCACCAGCCACGCGTTGACCGACAGGCCCTCGCGGGCTGCGGCCTCCTCGGCGCGCGCCTTGAGATGGGCCGGCAGACGCAGATTGACGCGGGCGGTGCCGCCCTCGTCACCCTCGGCGGGCAGCGGCGCCTTGAACGGTTCGACGGGCGGGGCGGCCGCCTCCGAGAGACCGCTGCCGGAGGGCGGCGGCGTCACCACGAAGTCGGGGTCCAGACCGCGCAGCCGTACGTCGACCGAGCCGGGGGCGAGTTCGCGGGTGATCTCGTCCATCGCGGCGGAGAGCACATTGAGCATGGTCAGGCGGGTCGCCGACTCCAGAGGAGCGGTGAGCCGCTCGGCCAGCTCACGGGCATCCTCCCCGCCGGCTTCGGCGGCCACCGCGAGTTCGCGGCGAAGGGTGTCGACATACGGGGTGAGGTCCATGACGCCATGGTGGCACCACTATGGCGCCACGCGCAAGCCCACATGGCGCCTCGCACAGGAGGGGCTTGCAGGCAGCATCCCCGACCTGCGAAAACATGGAAAAATCGACCTGGGGCAATGTGGCGCCATGCGCGCTATCGCACTCTTGGGGGCGCGGAATGGCACCCGGCGGCACTGGATGGCACCAAGCGGTGCCACCCGGCGCCACGTGATGCCACGTGATGCCATGTGATGCCGCGTCCGGTCACTGGGCACCGCCGCCGCTTCAGGCACGTGGCACATTGCTCCACTGGTGTCACGTTGTCGAGCGATGGGTGTGGGCGAGCGCCTCGGCCTCCTCGGGCGAAATAGTCTGCCGGGCAGGGGCCTCGGCGGCCCGTCCTCCCGCGTACGTTCGTCAACGGGATCCACTCGATCCGGTCGGACTCGTTCTCAGGTGCGGACCGCCGGAGGCGGGAAGGGGTCCGGGGGCTGAGGCATGTGCAGGTCGTCCACGTGGCCGACCCCTCCCTCAGCACACTCCTGAAGCCGTTCCCGGGTGAACACCGACTGCCGAGTTTCGCGTACCGAGTGAGGTCACACATATGACGAAGCACCGCGCGAAGGCGTCCCGCCGATGGACGGCCATTGCTGTCGTCGGGCTGGGAGCCGCGGGAACCCTGGGAGTGGCGGAGACCCTGGGAGTGGCGGAGACCGCCGCAGCCGCGGATGTGCCCTCCGCTGCCACCGCGACCGCCTTCGGCCCACACGAGAAGCAGACCGCCCGCCTGCTGAGGATGGTCAACAGCGTGCGCCGCGCGGTCGGTTGCTCGCCGTTGACGACGAACGCGAAACTCACGGAGTCCGCCCGGAAACACAGCGCGGACATGGCTTCCCACCGGAACATGTCCCACACCGGCTCCGACGGCTCCGCCCCGAGCGACCGGATCGCGGATACCGGATACGACCGGAGCGGGTACGGGGAGAACGTCGCCCGCGGCTACACCACCCCGGAGAGCGTCATGGCCGGCTGGATGAGCAGCGCCGGCCACCGGCGCAACATCCTCGACTGCTCGTTCAAGGAAATCGGCGTGGGCCTCGCGCAGCCCGGCAACTACTGGACGCAGGACTTCGGACGGCCCCGCCTTCAAGAACGGAGCAAGAGGTAGGGGCCAGGGGCACGGTCGTTCAGTGGTCCCGGCGTGATACCGGCCGCGCCTCCCGAAGGGTGCCCACCGGCGTCCTACCGGCCGCTGTTTCCTCCGGGTCCTGTCGAATTTCGGACAGATCCGGGCGGTCGGACCTCCGTGCTCTCTCAGCCGGTGTGAAGGATGCGAAAGCGATCGGGTTCCGCCGGGTCTCGGTCAACGACTTGGACCGGCGTCCAAGCCCATTGCCAGACGCTGATGCCTGGTGTGCGGGAGAACCGGATCTGCCCGCGGGTGCCTTCGACTGCGACGTGCGGCCAGGATCGGGCAGTGCGCGCCCGGTCCGTGCCGTGAGAACGCAGCACATCGGCGAGGACGGCGACCGTGTCGTAGCCCTCGAAGGCGACGAAGGAGGGCGCTTCGGCCAGCCGCTCGCGGAGAGCCGTCTCGACTCGTGCACCGAGTGGGCTGAGGCGTTCGGGCAGGTAGCGCAAGAACGGGATCGCGGCGCCGTCGTCGCCCAGCAACGTCGCCCATTCGGCGAACTCCGGTTGCCCGGCCGGAGCACCGATCGTGATCTCGGCGAGGCGCTGGTCGCGGCGGACGGACTTGACGATCGACACCGCCGGCTCCGGGAAGCCGGTCAACAGAAGGAGGGCTGTCGCGCGGTTGTCGACGAGTTCGTCGCACACCGCCGTGGGGGCGAGCGCGCGCGCGTCGAGTTCGATCACGGTGCCGCCGCGTGAAGTGAGGTAGTCCCGAAGGATGCGGGCCCCTGACGCCCAGTACACGCTCGGTTCGGTTGCTACGGCGATGCGACTGTGGCCCGCGCCGAGGAGGAAGTCCGCGTAGATCTGCCAGCCGTGCGACTGCGCCGGGGCGAGACGCGCGACCCATTCCGTCGGCTGTTCGGTGAGCGCGTCGAGAACCGCTGACGAGCAGAGGAACGGCAGGCCGAGGGCGTCGGCCCTGGCGGCAGCGGCGCGAGCGACGACGCTGTGGTACTCCCCCGCCAAGGCAGCCACGCCCAGGCGAGCCAATTCATCGACGGCCGCCGCAGCCCTCTGTGGATCAGCCGCGGTGTCTCGGACCACCAGCTCAAGTGGTCTTCCGCCGATCCCGCCGGCACCATTGACTTCACCGACGGCCAGTTCGAGTCCAGCGAGCAAGTGTTGGCCCGCCTCGACCCAGCCGGGCCGAGTCAGCGGAACGAGAGCGCCGATCCGGACGGATGACCCGTCAGTCCGCTCCGCGCCGGATGGCGATGGGGGCGTATTCACGCGCCGGCGCCTCCCGTCCGACGATTCGGTCGCAGTTCGCCCGGATCGCAGAGTGGCAAGGCCCGGTAGTACGCGTTCGTCTCATCTCGCCGTGGTGGGCGCAGCTGGGTGATCATGCCGGACATTGCAACCACCACCATCGCCGACAGGCAACCGAATATTTGTTCCCCGGCCGCCGAGCCGGGCAACCCCTGCACCCCGACGTCCTTGTGGCCCTCCGCGACGACCTCGGCATCCCCACCACCGCCGGTCGCACCGCCGCGATCCGACGGCACGTGCGGGAGATGCCCGCCCCGGTCGTCGCGGAGGCTCTCGGCCACCACCGGGTCACCACTGCCAAGCCGGCCTCCCGGGCCGGAGGGATCTGGAGCCGATACGGCTCGGGCGACAACTGGCGGTCTCCACCGGGCTGGACGCTGTGGAGAACTGGTGACAGTTGAAGGCGCGAACCCGCCGGTAGGCCGTCGCACACTCCTATCCTTGGCCGATGCGCGCCCACCCAATCGGCCGCCCAGCCGATCTCGACGTGGTCCGTGAGTCCTATGACCGCGTGGCCGACAACTACGCCCACATGGTGCTGACGACGGGAATCGGCGACATCCGTCGCCATCCATGGCTCAAGGCATCGATCGACGCCTTCGCCGACACCGTGAGCGAGCTCGGGCCCGTCCTCGGTGTCGGCTGCGGACCCGGAACGGTGACCGCCTACCTCGCCGAACGCGGACTCGACGTGTCCGGGGTCGATCTCTCCCCTCGCATGATCGAGAACGCGCGCCGTCTTCATCCGCAATGCCGCTTCGGCGTCGCCTCTGCCACCGACCTCGACCTCGGTGAAGCGTCCCTCGGCGGCGTGCTCGGGTGGTGGTCGCTGTTCAACCTCCCCCGTGACGTCCTTCCTCAGGTCCTCGCCATGTTCGCGCGCGCCCTGAAGCCGGGCGGACACTTCATCACCGCAACACACGTCGGCGACGAAGACGCGGCGCGCACCGAGGCCTACGGAGGTGTACCCGTTCGTTGGACGACACACAAATGGCGGCCGGAACAACTCGTGGACCTGATCGAGCAGGCCGGACTGCACCCGGTCGCCGAACTTCGGCTCCCTGCGGATGAGCACACCGGGCCGGGTCTGGTCGTCATGGCCAAGCAGCCCGGCTGAAAGCCCGACCGGATCCGGGCGGGGTCAGGCCTCACCGGTCAGGGGCGCCGACGTGCCGTTGATTCTTGCGATGCGTTCGCGCCAGGGGAGGCGTTCTGGTTCCGGGCCGACGGCGGCGGTGCGGCATGAGGGGCATTCCGCTTCGCCGAACAGGGGGCGGAAGACATGGGTTTCGCCCGGCCCTTGGCATTCGACCAGTTCGGGGAGGGGTGGGCGTTCGCGCGGCTGGTGCCGGATCAGGGGTTCGGGAAGTTTCTGGATCAGGCGGTAGCGCAGGAAGCCCACTGCCGAACGCACGCCGTTCTCGGGGCGTTCGGCGAGCAGGGCGTGGCGGAGGTCGGATTCGCTCAGGCCGCGCTCCAGCCACTTGACGGCCTCCACGGCCAGCGCGCGGGCTTCCCGTACACCCAGGTGGAGTTCGCGGCGAACGTGGCGAAGGGAGAGCAGGACCCCTTCGGCGCGGGCGAGTTGGGCGGGGTCCGCCGTCGAGGCCGATGGCGTCGGTTCCGGTTCCGGTTCGGGTCCGGGCGCCGGTGCGGGTCCGGGCGCCGGGGCCGGTTCCGCCGTCGGCTCGGGTTCGGAGGGTGGGTGGGGAGTGGTCTTATCACTGTGGTCTTCTACCGGTTGATAGCCACCGGCCGTCCGGGCAGCCGGGTGACCGACCGTCGGAAAGTGCGCAGTCGGTCGCGGCGGTGCGGGCGGGGCCCCGCGCAGATGTCCCGCCTGCTCACTCGTCAGGGGGTTGTTCGCGACCAGTTGCTCGGTGAGCCAGCGGCCTCCGCCGCCCTGGCTCCGCCACTCGTGTACGTATCCGTGCTCGACGAGCTGGCCCTTCGCCTTCTGGTACGCGCGGCCCTTGATGCCCAGCCTGCGGGCCAGTTCGCTCAACGGCTTGGACGTGGCGTCGTCCGGAAGTCCCTGGACGTGCAGGAGCAGGATCTTCGCGTCACTGCTCAGACGCGGATGGCGGACGACATCGTGCGATGCCTTCGTATAGCGCGCGGACGGCGCGATAACATGACGCAACATTTCCGGTGGCTCTCTTCCACTGGCGGTGTAGGCCCTCGGAATGGTGTTTGCCGCACCCCCGGGGGCCGCCCTGTGTGCACACAGGCGCACAGAGCGTGATGATTTTGTCACCGTACCGCACCTTCTCCATCTCCCGCCACGCGAACGGGACTTCGCGCGATCACGCCCTCGCATCGGCGTGACCATGGCAAACGCGCGTCAGGCACTCGTACGCTCCGGGGCGATCGCGCCCGCGCTTACCGCCGCCGCCGGGGGCCGAGTCCGGCGGAGAGTGATGGGCCCAGGGGATGATCCGATGCGCCCGCGCCGTCCTGTTCACGAGGTACGGCGCACCCGCCGCGTACGGCAACGGCAGTACGTACGACTCCATGCAGGCGGACGACGACGATGACGCCCCTGTTCACGAAGGATTGAGGCATTCCTCCGGCCCCGCCGTGCCCCGGCGCGGCCCAGGCACGGCCGGAGCGCGGCACTCGCGCCGCCGACCCGTTGCCCGACCCAGACAGACTGGAGCGCCTCTTCGTGGCTACCTTCCTCTACCGGCTGGGCCGCTTCTCCTTCCGGAGACGCCGGCTCGTCGCCCTGCTCTGGGTGGTGGTCCTGGCCGCCTGCGCGTTCGCCGCGGCCAAGGCGCCGACCGCCCCCGAGGACGGGTTCTCGATGCCCGGCACGGAGTCGCAGAAGGCGTTCGACCTGCTGGACCAGCGCTTCCCCGGCGGCAATTCCAAGGCCGCCGACGCCCGTATCGTCTTCGTCGCGCCCAAGGGCCAGAAGGTCACCGCGGGCCCGAACAAGGCCGCCGTCGAGAAGATCGTCGCGGACGTGGCAGGCGGCCCGCAGGTCAAGGGCGCCCTCAACCCGTTCGAGATGGCCGGGGCCGTCAGCAAGGACGGCACGACCGCGTACTCCACCGTCTCGTACGACGTTCAGAGCACCGACCTCACCGACGCCACCACCAAGGCGCTGGAGGACGCCGCCGAGAACGGGCGGGCCGCGGGCCTGACCGTGGAGCTCGGCGGTTCGGCCCTGGTGCCGAAGGGGGAAGCCGGCGGCACGACCGAACTCATCGGTGTCGCCGCCGCCGCGGTCGTCCTGCTCATCACCTTCGGATCGCTCGCCGCGGCGGGCCTCCCGCTGCTCACCGCGATCGTCGGCATCGGCGTGGGCGTGGCCTCGATCGTCGCCATCGGGATGTCCACGACCACGACCACGCTCGCCCTGATGCTGGGGCTCGCGGTCGGCATCGACTACGCCCTGTTCATCGTCTCGCGCTACCGGACGGAACGCGCGGAGGGCCACAGCGCGGAGGAGGCCGCGGCACGGGCCGTGGGAACGGCGGGTTCCGCCGTCGTCTTCGCCGGTCTCACCGTCGTCATCGCCCTGGCGGGCCTGTCCGTGGTCGGCATTCCCGTCCTGACCAGGATGGGCCTCGCCGCGGCCGGCACCGTCGTGATCGCCGTCCTCGTCGCGATGACCCTGCTGCCCGCACTGCTCGGCTTCTTCCAGAAGGCCGTCCTGCCGCGCACCCAGCGCAAGGCACGGGGCGGGCAGCGCGCCAAGGACGAGCAGCCCAACATGGGCGCCCGCTGGGCCCGCTTCGTGATCCGTCGGCCGCTCGCGGTCCTGGTGCTCAGCATCCTCGGCCTCGGCCTGATCTCCGTACCGGCGCTCGATCTCCAGCTCGGCATGCCGGGCGACGAGTCGAAGTCCACCTCGACCACCCAGCGCCGCGCCTACGACGCCCTGGCCCACGGCTTCGGCCCCGGCTTCAACGGGCCGCTCACCGTGGTCGTCGACGCCAAGGGCTCGGACGACCCGAAGGCCGCGGCGGCGCAGGCCGCCAAGCAGCTCACCGCCACCGACGGCATCGTCGCCGCGACGCCCCCCGCCTTCAACAAGGCCGGTGACACCGCAGTGCTCACCGCCGTGCCCGCCACCGGACCGAGCTCCGCGGACACCACGGACCTCGTCCACACCATCCGCGACGAGGCCCGCGGTCTGGAGTCCGAAACCGGGGCGACGATGCTCGTCACCGGCACGACCGCGGTGAACATCGACGTGTCGCAGAAGGTCACCGACGCGCTGGTCCCCTACCTCGCGCTCGTCGTCGGGCTGGCCTTCCTGCTCCTGATGGTCGTCTTCCGCTCGCTGCTGGTCCCGCTCAAGGCGGCCCTCGGCTTCCTGCTGTCCGTGACGGCGGCCTTCGGCACGATCGTCGCGGTCTTCCAGTGGGGCTGGCTCGCCGACGCCCTCGGCGTCGAGCAGACCGGACCCGTGATGAGCATGATGCCGATCTTCCTGATCGGGGTGGTCTTCGGTCTGGCGATGGACTACGAGGTCTTCCTCGTGACCCGGATGCGGGAGGCGTACGTCCACGGGGAGCGGCCCGGCGAGGCGATCGTCACCGGGTTCCGGCACAGCGCCCGGGTCGTCGGAGCCGCGGCCGTCATCATGATCGCGGTGTTCGCCGGGTTCATCGGGATGAGCGAGTCGATGATCAAGATGATGGGCGTCGGTCTCGCCTCGGCCGTCTTCTTCGACGCGTTCGTCGTCCGGATGACGGTCGTCCCGGCGGTGCTCGCCCTGCTCGGCGACCGGGCGTGGTGGCTGCCCCGACGGCTGGGGAAGGTCCTGCCCCAGGTGGACGTCGAGGGCGAGAAGCTGACCCGCGGCGGGCCCGCGGCGCCCGCGCCGGCGGCGGAGCCCGACCCCGATCCCGTGCGCGTATGAGTCGCGGTGAAGTGACGTTGCGCGTAGGAGTCGCCGTGAGTGACGTTGCGCGTATGAGCCGCCGTGAGTGACGTGAGGCGGCCGGATGCCCGTCCGTCGAGCGCATGACGGACGGGCCTCCGGCCGCCCTGCGCGGGCGGACGGCCGGGTCGACGACCATGGATGGCCGGACAGACCCTGCGCAAGAGGAAGAGAGACTGCGTGTTCACCGACTGGTGGCAGTGGGCCCGACGCCACCCCCGGGCCGTCGACGTGGCGGTGGCCGTGGTGCTGTGGGCCTTCGTGGTCTTCGCCAGCACCGTGACCGATGCCCGGATCGTCCGCGTCCCGACGCTCGACTTCTCCCTGGCCGCCGTAGTGCCGTCCGCCGTTCTGCTGCTGGGGCAGCGCAGATTCCCGCGCACGGTGGTGGCGGTGACGACGTTGTGCGGTGGCGTCCTGGGCGTCATGGGCAACCGCATCGGCTTCGACCCCAACCCGAGCATCGCGGGCGCCGCCCTGGTCGCCCTCTACCTCCTGGCCCTGCGTACGGACCTCCGCACGACCGTGGTGTCCACGACCGGAGCGACCGTCGCCATTGCGTCCATGTCCATCGCATGGGGCGATGGCGCGTTGCTGCGTCCCGACCAGATCGGTGTCCTCTCCTGCGTCCTGCTGGCGGGCGCCGTCGGTGAGTCGGTACGGACCCGGCGCGACCATGTCGCCGCCGTGGAGGCGCGGGCCGAGCTGGCGGAACGTACCCGCGAGGAGGAGGCGCGCCGCCGGGTGAGCGAGGAGCGGACCCGGATCGCCCGCGAGCTCCACGACATCGTCGCGCATCACATCGCCCTCGCCCACGCACAGGCGGCCACCGCCGCGTACCTGCTGCGCAGCCGTCCCGAGCAGGCGCAGGACATGATGGACCAGCTCGCCGGAACCACCTCCTCCGCACTGCGCGAACTCAAGGCGACCGTGGGGCTGCTCCGCCGCGAGGGCGACCCGGAGACGCCTCTGGAACCCTCCCCCGGGCTGGCCCAGCTCCCGGAGCTGATCGCCTCGTTCGAGCGGACGGGCCTCGTCGTCTCGGTGTCGGTGGAGGGTGACAAGCGGGCGCTGTCGTCGGGCACGGACCTGACCGCGTACCGGATCGTGCAGGAAGCGCTGACCAACGTCACCAAGCACGCGGGCTCCGCGACGGCCTCGGTCCGGCTCCGCTACACGCGCCGTCTGCTCACCCTCACCGTCACCGACGACGGACACGAGCCGCGGACGCCGGGCGCGCCCGGGTACGGCCTCATCGGCATGCGGGAGCGGGCCCTGTCCGTCGGTGGCCGGCTGGCCGCCGGGCACCGGGCGAGCGGCGGTTTCGAAGTGACCACGGAACTTCCCCTGGAAACGGCGGAACCCGAACCCCACCAGGACGACGACGAGAGGACGGCGCGGTGACCATCCGGGTACTGCTGGCCGATGACCAGGCGTTGCTGGCCGGAACCTTCCGGCTGCTGATCGACTCGAACGACGACATGGAGGTCGTCGGCGTCGCGGCGGACGGCCGGGAGGCGGTGGAGCGGGCCCGTGCCACCGCGCCGGACGTGGTCGTGATGGACATCCGCATGCCGGGCCTCGACGGGCTGGCGGCGACCGAGGAGATCTGCCGCGACGAGGCGCTGCGGGAGACCCGCATCCTCATCCTCACCACGTTCGAGATCGACGAGTACGTGGCGCGGGCCCTGCGCGCGGGAGCCAGCGGCTTCCTCGGCAAGGACGTCGGCCCCGGGGAACTCCTGGACGCGATCCGCACGGTGGCCTCGGGCGACACGCTCCTGTCGCCCACCGCGACCCGGGCCCTCATCACCCGCTATCTCGCCCGCCCGGAGGGCGGCATCGCCGCGCCCGGGGCCCTGGATGTCCTGACCGCCCGCGAGCGCGAGGTCATGGCGCAGGCCGCCGAGGGGCTGTCGAACGACGAGATCGCCGAGCGGATGCACGTCAGCCCGCTGACCGTACGCACCCATGTCGGGCGGGCGATGAGCAAGCTGGGAGCCCGGCACCGGGCCCAACTGGTCGCCATGGCCTACCAGTCGGGCCTGGTCCGGGTGGACCCGCCGCAGCCGGGCGACGGGCGCTGAGGGGGCGGCGCGGGGTGTCGAAGGGCATGGCCGCGACGGCCTGCCCCGCCTTCCGTGAAGCGCGCGTCCACGCAGGTCCGGCCCACGCGCCAGAAACGCGTCAAGGCATCCGGCCCAGGGGTCCGGGCGGGGTGGTGACGGAGGCATGCTGGAGTGGCCGGCCGGACCGGCCGGTGTTCCGGAGCACCTCTGGACCACAGCGAGGTGGATCATGGGATTCCCGCTTCGTGACCGCGCCGCACTGGCCGCAGCCCTGGTCGGCCCCCTGCTCGCCGCGCTGGTGCTGACGCCCCTCCGTACGAGCCTGTCGGGCACCAATCTGGCCCTGATCCTGGTCGTCGTGGTGGTGGCCGTCTCGGCCATCGGGAACCGCTGGGCCGGGGCCGTCGCGGCGCTGTCGTCCGCCGCGTGGTTCGACTTCTTCCTCACCCCGCCGTACCAGCGGTTCAGCATCGCGGGCACGAACAACGTGGAGACGGCACTCCTGCTCCTGGCCGTCGGTCTCGTGGTGTCGCAGCTGGCCGCACGCGCCCGCCGTCTGCGGGTGATCACCGTGACCGACGCCGACCATCTCGCCCGGATCCACGACACCGCCCTGCTCGTCCAGTCCGCCGCCTCTCCCGACCTGGTGGTCGAGCGGGTCCGGCAGCAGCTCGTGGACATACTGCGGCTGCGGGAATGCCGTTTCGAGTACGGAAGCCTGCTGGGGCGACCGCCCCGGCTGGAGCAGGACGGAACTGTCGTCGTGGGGCACCGGCACCTCGACATCGACCGCGACGGCTGGCCGGAGGGCGAGATCGAGCTCCGCGCCTCGGCGGGCGGCCACTACTCCGGCCGGTTCATGCTCCGGCCCACCCCCGGAACCGTCCCGTCGTTGCAAGCACGTCTCGTGGCGGTGACCCTCGCCGATCACGCCGGTGCCGCGCTCGACACCGCCGGTCCGGTCCTGGACCGCTGACGGCCCGGCCGCCGTACGGGCGGATGTCCGCCCTGGATGTCCGCCCTGGGGCGTGTATCGAAAGTTGATCTTAGCGATGCGCTGGCCCTACTTCAGAGGTAATCGTCTCGGCCCGCCTGTCCTGGCAGGATTGGTGATCTCTCCGCGTCGGAGGACGCGGACCAGGAGGGAGAGGTCAGTCATGTCCATAGCCGCGCCTAGCAACACGCGTACTGTGATTGAGGAGTTGCTGCGCAGAATCGGCGAGGGCGACCCCGAACGCATCGCCGAACTGTATGCCGAGCAGGGCGATTGGAAGCTCGACTGGCCGGAGACCGAGCACGGCCGTACCGCCACGCCGTGGATTCGTCACCGGTCCACCCAGGCCGACGCGGCCGCCCACTATCGCGAGCTTGCCGAGCACCACATACCGGAGCACGTGGCGACTGAGGTCGAGCGCATCCTCATCGACGGAAACGACGCGGTTGTGCTCGGCGAGATCCGCCAGACCGCCCGGCCCACCGGACGTGCGTATCGCGCGCGGTTCGCTCTGCATCTCACCGTCGAAGGCGGCCTTGTCACCCGGCACCATGTCTACGAGGACAGCCTCGCCGTCGCCCAGGCATTCGACGCGGAGAATCGGTGAAGGGCCACCAGGTCAATTGCGAAGATGCGGCTCACAGCCACTCATTGACAGCCGTTACGAGGGCAGTCGCCTCGTAACGGACGGCGAGCTTCTCGTAGCGGGTGGCTACCGCCCGGTGCGTCTTGAGGCGATTGATGCCGCACTCCACCGCACGGCGCCCCCGGTAGTCGATCTTGTCGAACTTCGGCGGACGGTCGCCGCGGGCGCCGAGCTTCTTGCAGTTGCGAACCTGGTCGGCCTTGTCCGGGATGGTGCAGCGGATCCCGCGTTTACGCAGGTAAGCGCGGTTCTTGCGGGACGCGTACGCCTTGTCGGCACGCACGCGATCGGGGCGGGTGCGTGGCCTGCCGGGCCCCAGACGATGCACCTGGATCTTCTTCAGCACGGGCTCGAACTGCGGGGAGTCCCCCCTCTGCCCGGCTGTGATCACGATCGACATCGGCTTCTGGCCTTGCTCGACGGCCAGGTGCAGCTTGGTGGTCGGACCGCCGCGCGAGCGTCCGAGCCCGTGGTCGGCCGGCTCGGTGTCGACGCCGCCAGGCGGTTCGACCTGCAGGCCCCCTTTTTCCGCGCTCCGGCGGCGTGCTGGTGGGCCCGGCAGACGGTGGAGTCGACGTTGATGTCCCAGGTGATCAGATGCTTCGCATCAGCCTGGGCCTGCAGTTCGGCGAAGATGTGCTTCCAGGTGCCGCCTCGCTGCCAGCGGCGGAACAGGTCGTACACCCGACCCCAGGGCCCGCATCGTTCCGGCACATCCCGCCATGGCGTACCGGTCCGTGTCTGCCACCGTATGCCGTCGATCAGCTGCCGCCTGGTCCATATCGGCGGACGGCCCGGCTTCCTGCCCGTCGGCAACAACGGCTCCAGCCTGGCCCACTGCACATCCGTCAGATCTCCACGTGCCACAAAGCGAGATCACCCCATCTCAAGATCCACTTTCGATACATGCCCTGGATGTCCGCCCTACGGGACGGGCTCCCCGGCCCCCACGAGTTCTCCCTCGGCCACGCCCCGGCAGCCGCACGGTTGCCGGGGCGGCGCGAGATTGGCCTCGATGCCGTCCAAAGCCCGGCGGGCGGCATCGAGCTGCGCCCGCAGGGACTCGGTGTCGTCGTCGACGCGCAACGACCGTCCGGAAAGCACCTCGCTCTCCTCCAGCTCCCGCTCCTTCTCCAACTCCCGGGCCTCTTCCAGGGAGTTGATGACGACACCGATGAGGAGGTTGACGAGCAGGAAGGAACCGAGCAGCACGAACGAGGCGAAGTAGACGATCGTCCAGCGCGAGATCTCCAGCGCGGCGCGGACCGCGTCCCCGAGGCCGTCGAGGGTGATGAGGAGGAAGAGCGTGAGCGCCGCGCGGCCGAGCGAGCCGAAGTGCTCGGGGTTGTCGTGCGCGAAGAAGACCCAGCCGACCATGGCGTAGACATAGAGCAGGAGCGCGCCGACGAGCAGAAAGCTCAGCGTGCCGGGCAGGCTCTTGCCGACCGCCACGATCACGATGCGCAGCTGGGGCAGGAACCGCGCCGCACGCAGCACCCGGGCCAGCCGCAGCAGTCGCAGCACCGTGGCGTTCTCGCGGGCGAACGGCAGGAAGGCCAGGGCGACGACGAGCACGTCGAAGACGTTCCAGGGGTCACGGAAGAAGTCCCCGGGACGGTCGGCGTGGGCTGCGGCCCGCAGCAGGATCTCGACGGTGAACGCGGCGAGAAAGACATGTTCCGTCGCCTTGAGCGCGCCGTGCCACTCCTGCACGACGCCGCTGTACGTCTCGATCCCCAGCAGGGCGGCATTGGCCACGATCACGCAGAACACGGTGCCGGCGAAGGCCGAGGAGTTCACGACACGGCGGCTGCGTACGGCGACTGCACGCCGTAACTCCGCGGCGACCTGTTCGGACATGGTGTGATTCGTTTCCTCGAAGACTTCGTTGCGCCGCAGGCCGGCTCCCGCTCACCAACAGGAGTGGATCTTAAGGCCTCGGGAAGAGGCCGTCGGAGGACGTCGCCCCTGGGCAGCACCCGGACGGGCGGCGCAGGGTGTGCGCAAGGGCGAACGGTGTGCGGGCACGGTTCGGCGGCCCCGCTCCCGGCGCGCGTGCGGGCGGTCGGCCGGCCCGGCCCGGCCCGGCCAAGAGCTGTCCCGTAAACCCTGGTGGATCAGCGCGCGGTGTCGGATGCGGTGGCATCGCAAGGCGGAGGGACGTCCGCATACTGGATGTATGCGGACATTTCGACAACGCGGTGAGGTGCCGTAGCTGTCGTCGTGCGCCCGCCAGGGGTTAAGGGACAGCCCTTGGCGTGAAAACACCGGGCAACCCGCCGAGCACGAAGGAGTCGACGTCATGGCTGTACAACCGGAAGGCACGCCGTGCTGGGCCGACGCGATGTTCCCCGACCTCGACGGCGCGAAGCGCTTCTACGGTGATGTGCTGGGCTGGACGTTCGGCGAGTCCTCGTCCGAGTTCGGCGACTACACGCAGGCGTACGCCGACGGCAGGGCGGTCGCCGCCGTCGTGCCGCCGATGCCCGGCCAGGAGGGCCCGTCGGCCTGGTGCCTGTACCTCGCCTCGCCGGACGCCGCCGCCACCGCGGCGAAGATCCGCGAGAACGGCGGCGAGACGCTGATGGACCCCATGCAGGTCGGCGAGTTCGGCACGATGCTGCTGGCCCGCGACCCGAGCGGGGTCGTCTTCGGCGTGTGGCAGGCAGGCACGCACGAGGGCTTCGAGGCCCAGGGCGTGCCCGGTGCGTTCTGCTGGGCCGAGGTGTTCACCCGGGAGCCGGAGAAGTCCGACGCCTTCTTCCCCGCCGTCTTCCCGTACAGCATGGTGAAGATCGCGGACGAGCACGTCGACTTCAGGATGTTCAACCTGGGCGACAAGACGGTCATGGGGCGGATGAGCATGGGCGACGAATTCCCGCCCGAGGTGCCGCCGCACATGAACGTGTACTTCACCGTCCCGGACTGCGACGCCGCCGTGGCGAGGGCGACCGAGCGCGGCGCGGTCCTGCGGTTCGGCCCGATGACCATCCCGTTCGGCCGCTTCGCCGCGCTGACGGACCCGCAGGGCGCGGCGTTCTCCGTGATCGACGTCGACACGACCGAGGGCGAGATGCCCACGACCTCACCGGTGTCCTGACCTGACGGGATCGTCGGGAGCGTGGTCGGGGCCGGGCCTCCTCGCGGTGCGGGCCGGTGCCGTCGCCCCGCTGTTCCCACGGTCCCGCCCGTTACCGCGGTTCCGCCGCGTCCTCACGGTCCCGACGTACCCAGGCGTTCCAGCAGGGCCGGGAGGTCGGCGAAGGAGTCGATCACATGGTCCGGGGTGCCGTCGGCCGCCCGGTGCGTCTCGGGGAGGTACTTGCCGGTCCTGACGAGCACGCCGGTGAGCCCGGCGCGCTGGGCGGCCAGCACATCGGACTCGATGTCGTCGCCCACCATCAGGGCGCCGGACGCGGGTACACCGAGGTGCGCGAGGGCCGCGGCGAAGAACGACCCGGCGGGCTTTCCGGTGATCTCCGCCTCGACGCGGGCGGCCCGCTCCAGCCCCAGGAGAAACGCCCCGGTGTCGAGGTCGAGCCCGGCGGCCGTGCGCCAGTACATGTTCCGGTGCATGGCGACGAGCCGGGCGCCCCGCCGCACATGGCGGAAGGCGCGGTTGAGCGCCGCGTAGCTGAAGGCGTCCCCGGCCCCGCCGAGGATCACCACGTCCGGGGCCCCGCCACCGGCGGCGTCCTGCCCGTCCGCGTCCCCGTCCATGTCCCCGCCCGCGGCCATGTCCTCGTCCTCGTCCTCGTCCTCGTCCTCGTCCTCGTCCTCGTCCACGAGTGTCACGCCCGTCAGATCGTCCCGGATGTCACCGGTGTTGATCAGCAGGCAGCGGGCGCCCGGGTGGTGCTCCCGCAGATGGGCGGCGGTGACGGCGGGGGCGGTGAGGATGTCGTCGGCGCCGACGGGGAAGCCCACCGCGGCCAGCCGTTCGGCGATCGCGGCGCGGGTGCGGGAGGTGGTGTTGGTGACCAGCGCCAGCGGGAGGCCCGCTCCGCGCAGTCGCTCCATGGCCGCCACGGTGCCGGGCAGGGGCTTCCAGGACACCGTGAGCACACCGTCGATGTCGATCAGTACCGCTCCGATTCCTTCCATACGATCGACCCTGCCCGACTTGCGCGGCCACCGCACATGGGGTTGTTTCGAAGTAGGGAGCAGGTGGGGCTCGCACCCATGCGGCCCCGTCCCCCCGGTTTGGGGGTGAAACCGTCGTGCTGTTCGCCGACCGCGTGGACGCGGGACAGCAACTGGCCGAGGCGCTGCGGCATCTGGAGCGGGAGAACCCCGTCGTGCTGGGCCTGCCCCGCGGCGGAGTCCCGGTGGCGTTCCAGGTGGCACAGATGCTCGGCGCCCGACTCGATGTGATCGTGGTCCGCAAGCTCGGCGTGCCGCACCACGAGGAAGTGGCGTTCGGCGCCATCGGCGAGGGCGGGATACGGGTCATCAACGAGGACGTCGTGAGTCATCTCCGGCTCGGGAAGCAGGACCTCGCGGCGATCGAGCGGGTCGAGGCGGCGGAGCTCGTACGACGGGCGCAGACGTACCGCGCGGGCCGGCCGCGTACGCCGCTCGAAGGCCGGACGGTGATCGTCGTGGACGACGGCGTCGCGACCGGTGCGACGGCGGCGGCGGCCTGCCAGGTCGTACGGGCCCAGCATCCGGCCCGCCTGCTGGCGGCCGTACCGGTGGCGCCGCCCGACGCGGTCGCCCGGCTGCGGGAGACCGCCGACGAGGTGGTGTGTCTGTCGACGCCGCGCCTGTTCTTCGCCGTCGGCGAGTGGTACCGCGACTTCTCGCAGACCTCCGACGAGGAGGTCGTCTCCCTGCTGGCGCAGGCCGAGCACAGCGGACATGTGACGCCGGGCAGCGACTGAGCGGCCGACGCCCGGCGCCGCTCCCGCTCGACGCCGGCGCCATGCTCTGGGACCGCCGGACCGCCCCCGGACCGCCTCGAACCGCCCCGGAAATGGGCGTCGGAAATGGGCACCGGGCCGGGGCCGCACCGCCCGCTCGGACCGCTCACCGCGCCGCCCCGGCCCACTCTGCCCCTTGAGCCCGCTCCTCCCCGCTCAGTCCGCGCAGTACGCGTCCCGCTGCGGCCGGGTCCCGGTGTTCAGGAACGCGCTGACCGCGCGGTCGCCGCAGGCGTTCCCGTGGCCCAGGTACATGCCGTGCCCGCCGTGGTCGACGGCCACCAGACGGGCCCGGTCGCCGAAGGCCGCGCGCATCTTCAGGGCGCCGGAGTACGGGGTCGCCGGGTCGCGCAGGCCCTGGATCATCAGGACGTTGGACGGTCCCTGGTCCGTGATCCTGGTCGGCTGCTCGGCGGGGGCGTCCTTCCAGAAGGTGCACGGGGTGATGTTCACCGTCATCCCCGCGGTCAGCGGGTGCTTCACGCGGTCGGCGGCGACGGCCCGCGCGTACGAGGAGACCGTGCCCTGCCAGCGCACGTCGTTGCAGATCACGCCGACCGTGACCGCCGCCTCCGCGTCCGGTATCGGCCCGCTCAGCGCGTCGGGCAGGACCGGCTTCACCGAGGTGTCCCCGGCCGCCCGGACGAGCCCCGCCAGCCCGGCGAAGGCGTCGTCCTCGTACAGGGCCAGCTGGACCGCCTGGCGCAGCCGGTTGCCGGTCAGCGGGACGCCCGGCGTGGTGGACTCCCTCGGTTCACGGTCCAGCCGCGCCGCCAGGTCCAGCACCAGCGACTGCACGTCCTCGGCCCGCTGCGCGAGTCGCAGCCCCTCCGCGTCCCTGGCCGGGTCCGAGGCCCAGCGCGCGAAGTCGGGGAAGCGGTCGGCCGCCCCCACCGCCATGTTCGCCAGCCAGCCCTTGGCCACCCGCGACGGGTCCGGGTCGCCGCTGCTGTCCAGCACCCAACGGTCGGTGTGCTGCGGGTACTTCTGCGCGTACACGGCGCCCACATAGGTGCCGTACGAGCTCCCCCAGGCCGACAGCTTCTCCTCGCCGAGCGCCTGCCGGAACCGGTCGATGTCCCGTACCTCGTTGGCCGTGGTGAGGCTCCGCAGCAGCGCTCCCCCGTTGCGGGCACACGCCTCGGCGGTACGACGGGAACGTGTCACGTTCTCGGTGATCGAGCCGTCGGCGGCGGGCCAGGACCGCAGGTTCACCAGCTCCCGGTCCTCCGGGGCGAGCCCGCAGCTCGCCTTCGGGCTGCCGCCGACCCCGCGCGGGTCGAGGCTCACGATGTCGTACCGCCCCTCCGTCTCCCGCTGCAACCGCTCCCCCTTCTGCGTCACCCGCCGCACCCCGGAGGAGCCCGGACCGCCCGGGATCACCATCAGCGTCCCGCGCCGGGCGGCAAGGCGGTCGCTGCGGACCCGGGTCACCGCGAGGGAGATCTGCGGGCCGTCCGGGTCGCGGTAGTCGAGCGGTACGGGAAGTTCGGCGCACTCCTGCCCGGCGGGGCCGCCGTCCTGGGCACAGGACCGCCACGAGAGCACGGGTGCGGGGTTGGCCGACGCGACGGCCTGCGGGGTCGCGGCCCCGGTGAGCGCGGTGGCGACGGCGGTGACGGACAGGGCGACGAAGGCGGCAGATTTTCCGTAAGTCCTCATGCCACCAGCCTTGTTGAGCGTGCGCCCGCAACCCATCCGGGAGGCACGACGGAATGCGGTGGGGTTAGCCCCCGGCCGCGCGACGCAGACAGCGAGAAGCCCCACCACGCTTTGCGGGATGGGGACTTCGCGATCGCATGTGCCGGTTGGAGCGGTCAGACGGCGTCGAACTCTCCGGCCTTGACGCCCGCCACGAAAGAGGCGAACGAGGCTGCGGGTACGTTCAGAACCCCGCCTCCGGGGTTCTTGGAGTCGCGGACGGGGACCACGCCGCGCGGGGCGACGAGATTGGCGGCAACCTCGATGCAGTTGCCGCCGTTGGAGCTGTACGAAGACTTGAACCAGCGGGGGGACTCGGTCGTGGTCATCGCGGGTCTCCCTTGTGAGTTCGTCACGCGTGCCAGGTGCCCTCCGGGCTGCCTTGGCAAACCGAAGGCAGCCCCCTGCGGCCGGAACTCGACCGCCCCGCCATGCGCTGCACGGTGGCGGGGCGGGACGGTCACAGATCACGCGCGTGGGGACCGGTGGCTCAGACGGCGCCGAACTCCCCGCCCTTGACGCCCGCCACGAAAGAGGCGAACGAGGCCGCAGGAACGTTCAGAACCGGGCCGCCGGGGTTCTTGGAGTCGCGGACGGGGACCACGCCGCGCGGGGCGACGAGGTTGGCGGCGACCTCCACGCAGTCGCCGCCGTTGTTGCTGTACGAAGACTTGAACCAGCGGGGGGACTCGGTCGTGGTTGTCACGGGGTGCCCTTTCGTACCTCATTGATCATGGCCACCGATGCCGCCTGGGACAGCGCTTCGGCCTGTAGTTGATGGTAGGCCGCCAGCAGGGGGAGCACAGAGGTCGTATCGCGTTCCAGATGTCCCCGCATCTGGGATTCCGCGTACGCGATCACGGACAGGTCCGACAGCGTCAGCAGGTTCATCGGAAGGTCGAACGTGCGACGCTCCCCCATCTCGTACGGAGCGATCTGGAGCACGGTGTTCGGCAGCTCGGCGAACTCCAGGAGCCGGTCGAGCTGGGCATTCATGACCTCGTCCCCACCGACCCGCCTGCGGATGCAGCTCTCGTCCATCACCACCATCATCGTGGGAGGGCGCGGACGCACCAGTGCGGCCTGCCGTTCCGCCAGGAACGAGACTCGCTCGGCCGCCTGCTCCGGGACGATCGCCCCTCGCCGCAACGCGCTGTCCGCCAGCACCCGCGCGTACTCCGGCGTCTGCAACAGACCGGGAATGATCCCGACGTTGTAGAGCCGGATCTCCACCGCACGCCCCTCGTGCCCCACGTACTGCGGGAACCCCTCCAGCAGCGAGCCGTGCCGGATCTCGCGGTACTGGCGTTCGAACGTGTCTGCTGTTTCCCCGGTGCCGAAAACCTGATCCGCGTTGCGCGAGAACCGAAGAGTCGGCATCTTGCGACCAGTTTCGACGGCGGATACATGCGTGCCGGAGTAGCCCAGCCGCTCGGCTAACTCCTCCTGCTTCCATCCCCGCTCCTCCCGCAAGCTGCGGATGTGTGCGCCAAAGGCGGCCTCCGGGCTGCTCTCGGGGTCCAGATCCTTGCGGTTCAACGGCTGTCACCTGACTTTTCGCTCGCACCCAACAAGTTGAAGCACTCCCGACCCTAGGCCAATCTGAGCTCCCTTAGTAGTGGAATGACTACAGAGAGGAGTTATCCGTGCTCGCCGAGAACAGGCGTGAAACAGAAGGCTGTTGTCCCGAGTGCCAGAAGCTCCGGCTGGCCGAGGCCCTCGCCAATGATCAGCACGACTACAGCGGGGCGACCGACTGCCGGGTGCTGCTCCAGCGCCACCGGGGCACAGCGGACTGCACGGAAGGGGGATCGGCATGAGGGAGCAAGAGGACCCGCCCGAGCCGGAGTTGCCCGAGTTCAACCCGCTGCGCTGGCCCCCGTGCGAGTGCGCGCGGTGCCGCTCCGGCGGGGACGACGAAACTGCGGACTCCACGTCGATACGGCAGCTCCGGGCCAAGGTCACCGAGGAGAACGGGCTGCGCAACTCGCTCCGGCGGACGCGGTGAGGCCCCCGGTGCGTATCGGCTCGCGCCGACAGAAGACCGCCGAGACGACAATCCGGGTGGAATCGGCGGCCTACCGGGACAGCCGAAGGTCCCAGCCCGCCGGACGTCGCGGCGAACGACGGATCGACGCCGCGCGCCTCCATCACCCGGGGCCCCCACAGCACACCCACCGCCGGCATCGAGCCGAACGAGACCTCGGCGACGTCGGCGGGGACGGTCGGCGCCCCCTGCCACCGCGATGCGAGGCGATGGCAGAGGAACGCCGTTGGGGAGGGGCCGTCGCCGGACGTCGGGCGATTCAACCCGGTCCACGCCGGCAGCGGTCCGTCAGCCGTCGACCCTAGGCACCCCGTCCGCCCCGTGGTGCACACCACGCCAACGGCCCGCCCCGCACCACTCCAACAGCAGGCGCCGGGCGTGCGCGGGCCCGGTCGTCACGCGTCGGGGGCGTTCGTCGCAAGGGCTCCCCCGCAGGCGCGCTCCGTACAATCCGCGTACGGCGTGACAGGCATGACCCGAGCGAGAGGTTCCTCCAGTGGCAGTCGACAGCACCACTCCGTCGTCGCGGCCCGTCACCGTCGTCACCGGTGGCAGTCGCGGCATCGGTGCGGCTACCTGTGTCCGTCTCGCGTCCGAGGGGCATGACCTCGCCCTGGGCTTCGTGAGCGACGCCGAGGCCGCCGAGCGGACCGCGGCGGCGGTGCGGGCCGCGGGGGCGCGCTGTGTCACGGTACGGGTGGACACGTCCGTGGAGGCCGACGTGGAACGGCTCTTCGACACCGCCGCCGCGCAGCTCGGCCCCGTCACCGGGCTGGTCAACAACGCGGGAGTGACGGGACCTCTGGGGCGGCTCGTCGACACCTCCGCCCACACGCTGCGTCAGGTCCTCGACGTGAATGTCCTCGGCTATCTGCTGTGCTGCCGCCGGGCCGCGAAGGACATGGCGGCCAGCGGTTCCGGAGCGATCGTCAATGTCTCCTCGGCCGCCGCGACCCTCGGCAGCCCCGGGGACTTCGTCCACTACGCCGCCACGAAGGGGGCGACGGACACCCTGACGATCGGGCTGTCCAAGGAGCTGGGAGCCGACGGCATCCGGGTCAACGCGGTCGCCCCGGGAATGATCGACACCGACATGCACGCCACGGCGGGCGACCCCGGCCGCGCGCACGCGGCCGCGGCCGGCATCCCGCTCGGCCGCCCGGGGGCCGCCCCGGAGATCGCGGCCGCCATCGCGTGGCTGCTCTCCGCCGAGGCGTCCTATGTGACCGGAGCGGTGCTCCGGGTCGCGGGCGGACGGTAGCGGGGGGGGCCACGGGGCACCGTCGGGGCGACGCGGCGCGCCCACTGACCCATCGGTCAGTTGATGACGGCCTGACCAGCAGTCATAATGCACGTGTAGCCCTTCACGCATCCCCCGTCGTGAAGGGCTACACCACTATGCGAAGCATGCCCCTTTTACTCATGGCGACTTCACGGGCAGGGGACTCCCCTCGTGGTTCCCTGCCCGTGTTTTTTCGAGTTAACAGTGACGTAGAGTGTTTGCGCAAGCCCGCTCCCGTATCGCCTCCCGCGTCGAGGACACCCCGTCAGGATTCGTTACAGTACGAGCCCGTTGACCGAATCGGAGACCGTGCGGCGCCGGTCGAACGGGGCGGAGTGGGGGGCCGGATGGACAGCGGCAAGGAACGCGTGCCGGAGCTGCGGACGTTGCAGCAGAAGGTCGAGTACATGGTGGAGAAGACGTTCCCCGGCCAGAAGGTCTCGGGACGGGTCTTCGCCGATCTGGTCAAGGAACGCGGCGGCTCCCTCTCGCACAGTTACTTCTCCAACATTCTCGCCGGAAAGGTCACTCAGCCCTCCGAGGACATCCTCAAGGCGCTCGGTCTGGGCTTCGGCGTGGACTGGCGGTTCTTCAAGGAGGAGTCCGAGGTCTTCGACGACGTCATCGCCGGACTCCAGTTCCTCGCGATGCGGCGTACGGGGGAGATCAGCGGACTGGCCGGGCGCGGCCTCGACGAGGACGGACTCCCGCCGGAGCTGCTGCAGTTCGCGCTCTCCCTGCTGGAGGGCGCCAAGAGCCGGCGCGGCACCGTCGGCGGCGACGGCGAGGCCCCCCTCGGCGAGCAGGAGAAGTAGGTCCTCATGTCGCTGCGCCAACTACGCAAGGAGTGCGAGGCCGGGCTGGCCGACCTGCCCATCCCCGCCCCCTTCTCCATCGACGCACTGGTGGCGAACATGGAGGCCGCCCGCGGCCGCACCATCGTGCTGCACGAGATGCCCGACCGGCTGGCCCGCGTCAACGCCGCCTGCGGTCTGCGGCTGAAGACCGGCGGGACCAGCTTCGTGCTCTACCGGCGCCGCCCGACCGCGTACCAGACCCAGCACGTCATCCTGCACGAACTGTGCCACGAGTGGTTCGACCACGGCACCTCCCTCGATCCGGAACAGCTCCGGCGGCTGCTGCCGGTCTTCGACACCTCGCTGATCACCCGGGTCCTCGGAACCGAACCCCCGCCGCGGCCCGCCGAAGCCGCCGGCGCCCCAAAGCCGGTGGCCGCCACGATCGCCGACGCGCTCCGCTCGGGCGACGGCACCGTGCAGGCCCGCGCGCAGTACGACACCCACGACGAACGCATGGCCGAGTTCGGCGCCTCGCTCATTCCCCGCATGGCCAGGGACGTGACGAGCGACGACATGGTGGGGCGCCTGGCGAACTCCCTCTCCCGGCCCGTCGCCAGCCGCCGCCGCGGTCTGTTCCGCCGCACCTGACACCGAACGGTCCCCACTCCCCACTCCCGAGGATTCCGCCGTGACCCCGCTCGACCTCGCCGGCTATCTCGTGGCGGCCCTGATGACGGCCGTCGCCCTCTGGCGCATGCCGGCCGCCCTGTGGGGCGACGAAGAAGACAAGCGCCGCCGGGCCCTGTGGGGCTGCTACGCGGGATTCGCCGCCGCCCTGTGGACCAAGACCCGGGCCGTGCGCATCGCCCTCAACGACAGCGCCGTCACCGACCTCGCCGTCCTCATCAAGCACTACACGGCGACGATCGCGATCCTGGCGATCCTCAGCTACATCGTCGCGATCTACGGCCAGTACCCCGCCGCCGGAACCGTTCCGCGCCACGTGCGCTTCGCCCGCGCCACCCAGCAGGTGGCGGCCAAGGCGTCGATCGCCACGCTGATCCTGCTGACCGTGCTGTTCTTCACCGTCGTCGACCGCTCCGTGCCCTCGGACCGCTTCGTCGCCGACCACGCGGGGCAGTGGGGCGCCACCCTGTACATGAGCGTGTTCTACCTCTACCTGGGCGCCGCGTCCGCCGTCTGCGCCTACCAGTGGGCGCTGGCCACCGCCGGTGCCGGGCCGCGCCAGCTGCGCGTGGGCCTCGGGATGATGACCTTCGCCATGTTCATCGGGGTCGGATACACCGTCAGCCGGACCCTGTTCCTGTGGGTCAGCGTCGTCGACACCCCGAGCGAGGACTTCGCGCTGAAGTTCGACGAGATCACCGAGGCCGCGCAGGTGGTGCTGTTCGCCTTCTTCGCGGTGGGTGCCTCCATCCCCGCCCTCAGCAAGGGGCGGCGGCGCGCGAAACTGTGGCGCGCCCAGGCCGGACTGCACGGCCTCTGGTCCGAGTTGATGACGGCCTTCCCCGAGCAGCCCTTCGACCCGCCGGCCTCGCTGGCCCGCGAACTGACCCGCTTCGACACCCCCGCGGACCTGCGCATCGACCGCTGGGCCGCCGATATCGCGGACGCCGTCGAGAAGCTGCGCCACTACGTCCCCGACACCCTGCTCCCGGCCGCCAGGGCCGCCGCCGCGGACGGCACCTCCGACGGCGGCCCGGACGGCGGGAAGACCGGGCCGCTCGCCGAGGCCTACTGGATCAAGGCGGCGCTGCGGGCCAGGAACACCGGAGCGCCCGCCTCGGGCGCCGCGACGGTCGAGACCCAGCACGCCACCGACCAGGACGGCGAGGTGGCCTGGCTGGTCCGGGTGGCCACCGCGTACCGGACGGTCACGGCGGACCGGGCGGAGCAGGTGCTGGCCCGCGCCGTTTCCGCCGCGTCCGCGGAGTCCCCGGCAGCCACCGCACCCACCGGGCCGGCCCGCACCCCGTCCCTGGAGGAGACAGCATGACGTCCCCCGACACCACCGGAACGACCGGCCCCACCGATGCGACCGACGCCGCCGCGTCGCCGCGCACCGGCGCCGCGCGCGCCGTCACCGATGTCTTCCAGCCCCGCAACCTCCTGCTGATCGGCATGCTCGGCATCGGCCTGGCCGCCGCCGGTCACTGGACCGGACTCCTCTGGGGCCTCCTCGGCGCCCTGTGCGCCGGGATCGTTCCCGCCGGGTACATCGAATGGGAGCGGGGGCGCGGCACCTGGGGCGACCGCCATGTCGTCGACCGCACCAAACGCGCCCCGATCTTCCTCGTCATCCTGGGCTCCATAGGCGCCGGTTCGCTGGTGATGGTCCTGGGCCACGCCCCCACCGGCATCCTCGTGGCGATGCTCGCCCTCTGGGCGATGACGGTGATCCTGCTGGCCGTCAACACCGTCTGGAAGATCTCGGTGGACGCCGCCGTCGCCTCGGCCGTCGTCGCGCTGCCCGCCGTGGTCCACTCGCCGTGGTGGCTGCTCGCGTACGCGATGACCGTCGCCGTGTGCTGGTCGCGTGTCGCGCTCGGGTACCACTCGGTGGCGCAGACGGTCGCCGGGGCGTTCCTGGGGGCCGCGACGGCGGGCACGTTCCTGTTCGTCTGAGCACCGTGACGGGCGTGCGCCCGTACTCCGGCCGTTCGACGGCAGATCGACGACACCACCTGTCCACGGACCGGGTGATGGCGCGAAGACCACCGTTGAACCGATCGCCCCCGGGGTACAGGTGCCCCGTGCCGAACTTCGAGATCACCACCGCAAGCGCCGACGACCTCACGATGCTGGCCGAATGGGCCCACGAGGAGAGCTGGAATCCCGGGCTGACCGACCGTCACGCCTTCTTCGCCGCCGACCCGCGCGGCTTCCTGATCGGCCGGCTCGACGGCGCTCCGGTCTCCTGCGTCTCCGTGGTCCGCTACGGCCGCGACTTCGGGTTCCTGGGTTTCTACCTCACCCGCCCCGAACTGCGCGGCCGGGGCTACGGCAGCCGGCTGTGGCGGGCCGGCACGGCACGGCTGGACGGGCGCAATGTCGGGCTGGACGGCGTCGTGGCCCAGCAGCCCAACTACCGTAAATCCGGCTTCCGTTCGGTCTGGACGAACATGCGTTACGAGGGCCGGCCGGCCGCCGGCCCGACTGCCCCGCCCGGCACCACGCTGGTCGACGCCCGCTCCGTCCCGTTCGACCGGCTGGCCGCCTATGACCGCCGCTTCTTCCCCGCCGACCGCGACAGCTTCCTCGCCCCGTGGATCGCCGGTCCCACGCGCACCTCGCTCGCCGCCGTCCGCGACGGGGAGCTGCGAGGCCTCGCCGTGACGCGCCCCTGTCGTACGTCGTCCCGGATCGGCCCCGTGTACGCGGAATCGCCCGAGGTGGCCGGTGCCCTCATCAGCGCGCTCGCGGCCACCGACCCGGACACCCCGGTGGCGATCGACGTACCCGACGTCAATCCGGCGGCCGTGCGCCTCGCGGAACAGCTGGGACTCACCCCCTCGTTCGAGACGGCCCGGATGTACACGGGCCCGTCACCGGACGTCGACCACACCGGCCTGTTCGGCATCACCAGCCTGGAGCTGGGCTGACCGGATCCGCGTACGAGCCGAGATGCCGCCCGCCCCGGCGACGGCCCGGGTCAGGAGGCGGTGCGCGGCCGGGTGCGCGAGGCCAGGACGGCTATGTCGTCCTCCGCGCCCGGCCCGAACCGCCGAAGGACGCCGTCCAGCAGCTCGTCGAGGCTTCCGCCCGCGGGCAGGGTCAGTTCCCTGAGGCGGCCGACGGAGACGTCTATGTCCTCGCCACGCCGCTCCACCAGGCCGTCGGTGTACAGGAACAGCACCGTGCCCGGCCCGAATTCCACCGATGTCGTCCGGTACCCGCCGAACCCTGTGCCGAGCGGCGGTCCCACCGGCATCTCGTCGCACACCCTGGTTCCCGCCGCTCCCGGATCGATGAGCACCGGTGGCAGATGGCCGGCGCTCGCCACCTCGCACGCCCTGCCTTCCCGGTCGACGACGGCCAGCAGACAGGTCGCCGCCCGGTCCAGTCCGGACCGTTCGACCATCCGGTCCAGCTGCTCCAGGATGCGGTGCGGCGGCAGCTCGTCGTCGGCGAACATCCGCAGCAGCGAGCGGTAGTGGCTCATGGCGACCGCCGCCTCCACCCCGTGGCCCATCACATCGCCCATCGCCTTCAGGTGCCGTCCGTCCCGCAACGGGATCACGTCGAACCAGTCGCCGCCGACCATCACGCTCCGGTCGGCCGGCAGATAGCGGGTGGCGATCTCGATGTGCGGGTGCGGCGGGCGCGGCTCGGACAGCAGGGCGCGCTGCAGCTCCAGGGCGATGGTGTGCTCGTGGCCGAACCGGCGGGCGTGGTCGAGATCGACGGCGGCGCGGCCGGCGAGCTCCCGGGCGACCACCACGTCCTCGTCCGTGAAGACCGGTGAGTCCCCCGCGCGGATCAGGCCGAGGATGCCGAGCGGACGGCTGCGTACGGTGAGGGGCACGATGACCGCCGAATGCATCCCGAGGGCGCGGTAGGCGGCGACCCGATCGGGAGCGGGGGCGGAACGCCTGAGCTGTTCGTCGGTGGTGTGGTTCTCCACGACCGGCTGGTTGGCCGCCAGACAGCGCTGTACGGCCGCGCCTTCCTGGTAGTCGATGTACTCACCGGTCAGCCCGAACCCCGGCAGCTCGGCGCGCAGCCCGGTCACCGCCGTCAGCGCCGCCCTGCGCAGCCGCAGCACACCGGCGGGCGCGCGGCGTACCGGAGCGGCGACATCGGGCGGGAACACCTCGACCGTGGCGAGGTCCGCCAGGCCCGGTACGACGAGGTCGACGAGTTCCGAGCAGGTGGTGTCCATGTCGAGCGTGGTGCCGATCCGGGTGGCCGCCATGTCGAGCAGGGTCAGATGCCGCCGGGCCTGCGCCAGCTCCTCCCGTCCCCGGTCCGAGGTCATGATCTCCAGCATGATCCCGGCCAGGCCCACGATCCGCCCGCCGACCTCCAGCCGGTGGTACACCCCGTGCCAGTACTGTCGGCCGGTGCCCGCCGCGGCGGTGAATCCGCTGGAGGTGATCTCACGGGGTTTCCCGTCGGCGAGCACGGCCCGCATCATGTCCTCGCCCGCGTCGACCCCGGGGAGGACCTCGGAGACGGTGCGTCCGAGGTGTTCGGCGGCCGGAACTCCGTTGAGCCGTTCGAGGGCCGGATTGACGTACAGGTACCGCAGCCCCATGTCGAGGACGCCCACCCCGGCCGTGGTGCCCTCGACCAGAGCCACCAGGTTCGCCGGGTCGAACGGAATGGCGCCGTGGGCGTACGCATCGGCCTGCACGTCAACCTCCAGGTGCGGGGGCACGGGCCTCCCGCGGCCCGGCCTTCCATCGTCGGCCGCCCGCCCCCGCCGCGCATCCGCGGCCGGGCCGCGCCGTCCCGTCGTCCGCCGGGCGGGTCCGGCCGCCCCTTCCGCGCACACGCGGCGCCTCCCGCGGGGGAACGGCCCGCACTTGGCCGCCGGGCCCCGGACGCGTGCACGCCCGGAACTCCGGCGGCGGGGACTCCGGCGGTCGCGGCCAGGGCCTCTCGTGTGGATCACGCCGGGCTCGCGTGCCCCGGCACCGCGCCTCGCCGCGTTGTCGTCGGTCGCCATGGCGCTGCCATGACTCCCTCCTCCGCCTGGCGATCAGGCACCGGACCCCACTCCCTGATCCGGCCTGATCCAAACGAAAGACCCTAGCTGAGCGGGTGCGACGTCCGGCCGGACGCCTCGTCTATCTCGTCGTGCGCCTTCGTCAGCATCTTCATCGCCAGTTCATTGAGCGCTCTGGCTCCCGCGATCTCCTCACCGACCCTCGGCTGATCCTTGTCGGAGGGGTGACGGCTCGCATACCCATGGGCCCGCACCTCGTTCCCGTCCGGAAGCCGTACCAGGGCGGCCGCGCGGGTGCGATGGGTGTCCTCCTCGAATTCCAGATCCACATGCCACCCGACAGTTGTCTGCACCATGACGATCACCTCCCTACCAGGGTGCTCCCGTTCCCCCGCCCCTGCACCACGGCACCACCCCCGAAAACGAACGTGACCCCGCACTCCGAGCCGTCACGTGCTACCGGTTCCCGGTGGACGGCCCGCAGTGGCGTCCCGGGCGGCGGCCGGACGAGGTGTAGGCCCGTCGGTCGAGGCCGAAGTCGAACCGGTCCAGGTCGAGGGTTCCGTCCGTCGCCGGGGCCGCCGGTGGCAGGCTCAGTGCCGTCGTGACCGCGTCGGGCAGCGGGCCCAGGCCCAGCAGGCCGGTGACGACACAGGTCGTCAGCTCGTGCCAGGCACCGGCACGCCGCAGCATCGCGTGGTCGCTGCCCCGGATCGCGACCAGACAGGCGTGGGCGCCGGCCCGGCGGGCGCGGGCGGTGAAGGACTGGGACTCCCGCGGATTCGTGATCCGGTCGCGGGTGCTGTGCAGCAGAACGACATCGCGGTCGGCGAGCTGGGTGACCGGATCGTCGGCCGGGCACCACGGGGCGAGGCCCACCACGCCGCGCACCAGCGGATGACCGGCGGCGCGCAGGGCGGCGCGGGCGCCCATCGAGTGGCCGACCAGGACCACCGGGATCTCACCGGCCTCGCGGCGCAGCGCGTCGAGCGCGCGTACGGCGTCGTGGAACGGGTCCTCGCGGGAGCCGTTCCAGCCTCGGTGGGTGTAGCGGGCGGGGCGTACGAGGACGTCCGTCGCGCCGTCGCCCGTCGCCGCGGCGAGGGCCCGCGCGAACGGACGCATCCGCGCGGCGGGCAGGTTCAGCGGGCCGGGCGGGGGCGGGCCCAGGCCCGTCTCACGGCCGCCGTGCAGCAGGAGCACGGCGGCGGACGGTGGTCGTCGCTCTGGCATGGGTACCTCCTGGTGCGGGGCCGGTCCCGTAACGAGCATGCTGTACGGAACACCGCCCGGAAGACTTCCGCAGCACCGGACCTCGGAGGAACCGACATGGGATCGTCACCGCAAATCGGCCGGACCGCACCGGAGTTCACGCTGCCGGGCGGTACGCTCGCCGGCGAGACGTTCGAGCGCCGCGACTACACCCTCTCCGCCGCACACGGGCGCGCCGTGGTCCTCGCGTTCTACCCGGGCGACAACACGGCCGTGTGCACCAAGCAGCTCTGCTCGTACTCCTCGGGCATGGAGACCTTCGACGCACTCGACGCGGAGGTCTGGGGAATCAGTCCACAGGGTGTGGACAGTCATGAGTCGTTCGCCCGCGCCCACGGACTGCGGATGCCGCTGCTCGCGGACGCCGGACGGGAGACCGCCCGCGCGTACGGCGTCGCGGCGCCCGGGATCGGAGTGCGCCGCGCGGTCTTCCTCATCGGGCCGGACGGCGTGCTGCGCTGGAAGCATGTGGCGCTCCTCGGAGCCACGTTCCAGTCCCTGGACACGTTGGCTGAACACCTGTCCGGCATCAAAGCCGCATAAAGATTGCCAGAACCCGGCAGTGTCCGTTGCCGAGCTCGTATGGGAGCATGCAGCCAGTTCGACGGAAATGCTCGGGGGAGACATGCGCGGGGGATTGCGGAGTTCGGGGAGGGTGTTCACGTGACGTTGTTTCTCGGTCTCGGAATCGCGGGAATCGTCCTGCTCGTCCTGTCACTGATCTTCGACGGGATCCTCGAAGGCCTTTTCGGAGGCGTACTGGACGGCCTCTTCGACGGCCTCCTGTCCCTCCCCGTCATCGCCGGTTTCCTCTCCATGCTCGGCTTCGGCGGCGCGATCGTGCTCGGCACCACCGGCGCCGGCACGGTCGTCGCGACCGCCGCCGGAGTACTGGCCGGGATCGTCGCGGCCTGGCTGACCTGGAAGTTCAGCCGGGCCCTGATGCGGGACCAGACCAGCACCACACCGCGCGGCGAGGATCTCGTCGGCACGTCCGGGTCGGTCGTCACGGCCATCCCGGCCGACGGCTACGGCGAGGTCCTGCTGCGGCTCGCGGGCCAGCCCGTGAAGCTGGCGGCGAAGAGCCCGGTGCCGATCGCACGCGGCACCGAGATCTGGGTGGAGGCGGCACTGTCGACCACCTCGGTCGCGGTCCGCTCCGTCGAGCGCTGAGCAACGCCGGCCGATACACCGCCCGAAAACAAGCTGCCGTCCCCGCAGGGAGGCAGAGGGGGACACCCTTATGAGCCCAGTCGTGACCGCAGTCATCGGAGTCGTCGTACTCCTGATACTGCTCGCCCTCGTCGTCATCACCCGTTACAAGGTCGCCGGGCCCAGCGAGGCGTTCATCATCACCGGACGCCGCGGCAAGAAGTCGACCGACCCGGTGACGGGCCGCACCAGCATCGACAACAGCGGCCAGAAGGTCGTCGTCGGCGGCGGCGTCTTCGTCGTCCCGTTCGTCCAGCAGAAGTTCACCCTGGACCTGTCCAGCCGGCACATCCCGGTGGCCGTGCGCGGAGCCGTCACCCTGCGGGGTGTGAAGTCCAACCTCGAAGGCGTGGCGATCGTCAAGGTCGGCGGCAGCGAGGAAGCGATCCGGGCCGCCGCCCAGCGATTCCTCCAGCAGCAGAACGGCATCGTCGGCTTCACCCAGGAAGTGCTCTCCGGCGCCCTGCGCGCCATCGTCGGCCGGATGTCGGTCGAGGACATCATCCGCGACCGCGCCGCGTTCGCCGGTCAGGTCGCGGAGGAGGCCGAGGCCAGCCTCTCCGGCCAGGGCCTGATCCTGGACGCCTTCCAGATCCAGGACATCACCACCGAGGGCTCCTACCTCGAAGACCTCGGTCGCCCCGAGGCCGCCCGCGCCAAGCAGGAGGCGGACATCGCCGAGGCGATCGCCAAGCGCGCCTCCGAGCAGGCCCGGCTCAAGGCGGCCGAGGAGATCGCCATCGCCGAGCGGACCTTCTACCTCAAGCAGGCCGAGATCAAGGCCGAGACGGAAGCCGCCGCGGCCAAGGCCAACGCGGCGGGCCCGCTCGCCGAGGCCGCCCGCCAGCAGGAAGTCCTGGAGGAGCAGGAGAAGGTCGCCCAGCGGCAGGCCGCGCTGACCGACCGCGAGCTCGACACCAAGGTCCGCAAGCCCGCAGACGCCGCCCGCTACCAGGCCGAGCAGGAGGCCGAGGCCCGCCGGATCGCCCAGGTCAAGGAGGCCGAGGCGGAAGCCGAGCGCTCCCGGCTGACCGGTCAGGGCGAGAAGCTGCACCGTTCGGCGCTCGCCGACGCCGTACGCATCGAGGGCGAGGCGGAGGCCGCGGCCATCGCGGCCAAGGGCGCGGCCGAGGCCGAGGCCATGCAGAAGAAGGCGGACGCCTTCGCGCAGTACGGCGACGCGGCCGTGCTCCAGATGCTGGTCGAGGTGCTGCCGCAGGTCGTCGCCAAGGCGTCCGAACCGCTGAGCGCCATCGACAAGATGACCGTGATCTCGACGGACGGCGCGAGCCGGCTGTCGCGCACCGTCACGGACAACGTCGCCCAGGGCATGGAACTCCTCAGCTCCACCACGGGAGTCGACCTGGCCGCCCTGCTGAAGAACCTCAAGGGCACGACCGGCACCGCGGCTTCGGCCGAGCTGCCCGACCGGGCCGCGGACGCGACCGCCGCGACCGCCAACGGGAAGATCGAGATCACCGACTGATCCGGACCGCACCCCCGCCCGTGCCCGGCCGGCACCGCACCGGCCGGGCACGCGCATGTCCGGACCGGGGGCGGCGTCAGTCCGCCAGATCCACCCGCACCGTCAGCAGGTTCGTCCCCAGCGCCCGCACCGCGGCGCTGTTGTACCGCGGCAGCTTCTTGAGCCGGGCACGGGCGTCGTCCTCGGGCAGGAGGTGGGCGGTACCGGTGTGCCACCGCCCCTTGATCCTGACCCGGACCCGGGGGTCGGCCTGGATGTTGCGGATGTAGTGCGACTTCTCGCCGTACTCCGACACCAGCCAGAACTCCTGGCCCACGCGCCGGCCGCCGAGCGGGGTGCGGCGCGGGCGGCCCGAGGTGCGGCCCGTCGTCTCCAGGAGGGTCTGCGACCGCAGCCGTCTGGTGAGCGGGTTGGCGACATGCCGCTGGAACGACGTGACCGCCCGGAATTTGAGCTCTCGACTGTCCGGCATCCCCGGCCCTTCCGACGGTTGCTGTGGTCGCGCGGAAGGTGGCCCCGGCCGCGCTCCGGCCCGGCGAGTCTAGGGTCTCCCGTCCGGATCGGGCCGGGCCGACGGGCCGCGTCCTCGGCCGTACACCCGAAGGCGGCGGAAGCCTCCGGATAAGGTAATGCGTAGCTAAAGAGATCACCAAGTGCATCGCCGCACCGCCGCACCCCTCGGGAGGACGTCATGGGAACCCACCGCACCACGCTGCCCGGAGTCGGTGTGCAGTACGACTACACGACTGAGTCGGGACAGCACATCTCCGTCGTCGTCCACCACGACGGGCGGCGGTTCATCGGCTTCTACGACCAGGACGACCCTGATTCGTGCCGCCTCTCGGTACCCCTGACACCGCAGGAGGCCACCGGCCTCGCGCACCTCATCGACTCCGCGCCCATCGACGCGGTACGCACCGAGGGCATCGACCTCGTCACCGAGCACATACCGCTCGGAACCCGCTCCCCGTACGGCGGGCGGCTGCTCGGGGACACGCAGGCGCGGACGCGGACGGGGGCCTCGATCGTGGCCGTGCTGCGCACGCACAGTGCGCATCCGTCTCCCGGGCCGGACTTCCGGCTGGCCATCGGGGACACGCTCGTCGTCGTAGGTACGAGGGAGGGCGTCGACGCGCTCTCCGAGATCATTTCGGAGGGCTGACCGTGCACGACACGACCGCGCTGCTGGTGGAGCTCGGCTCCGTCATTCTGGGACTCGGCATCATCGGGCGCTTCGCCGGGCGAATAGGGCTCTCGCCGATCCCGCTGTATCTGCTGGCGGGGCTCGCCTTCGGGCAGGGTGGGCTGCTGCCGCTGGGGGCCAGTGAGGAATTCACCGCCGTCGGCGCCGAGATCGGCGTCATCCTCCTGCTGCTCCTGCTCGGCCTCGAATACAGCGCCTCGGAGCTGGTGACCAGTCTCAAGACGCAATACCCCTCCGGGGCCGTGGACTTCGTGCTCAACGCGACCCCGGGGGCGGTGGCGGCGCTGCTGCTCGGCTGGGGGCCCGTGGGGGCCGTGGCGCTGGCCGGCGTCACCTGGATCTCGTCGTCCGGGGTGATCGCGAAGGTGCTCACCGATCTGGGACGGCTGGGAAACCGGGAGACACCCGTCATCCTGGGGGTCCTGGTCATCGAGGACCTGTCGATGGCCGTGTATCTGCCGCTGCTCACCGCGATGCTCGCGGGAGTGGGACTCGCCGGGGGCAGCATGGCGCTGCTCATCGCGCTCGGCACCGTCGGGTTCGTGCTCTATCTGGCACTGCGGCACGGACGGCTGATCAGCCGGGCCGTGTCCTCCGACAATCCGGAGATGCTGCTCCTGGTCGTGCTCGGCCTGACCGTCCTGGTGGCCGGTGTGGCACAGGAGTTGCAGGTGTCCGCGGCCGTCGGGGCGTTCCTGGTCGGGATCGCACTGTCGGGCGAGGTCGCCGAGGGTGCGCGCAAGCTGCTGACCCCGCTGCGGGATCTGTTCGCCGCCGTCTTCTTCGTGTTCTTCGGACTCTCCACCGATCCGTCCGCGATCCCGCCGGTGCTGCTTCCGGCGGCGCTGCTGGCGATCGTCACCGTCTTCACCAAGATCGGCACCGGTTGGTACGCGGCACGGCGGGCCGGGATCGGTTCGCCCGGACGCTGGCGGGCCGGTGGAACGCTCGTGGCCCGCGGCGAGTTCTCCATCGTCATCGCCGGCCTGGCCGTGGCGACCGAGCCCCGTATCGGGCCCATCGCCACCGCGTACGTCCTCATCCTCGTCATCGTCGGACCGCTCACCGCCCGCTGGACCCAGCCGGTCGCGGCCCGGGTCCAGGCGTGGCGCGGCCGGAGCGGCGGGGACGCGCCGGGCAGCGGCCGGATTCCCGCGGCCCGTCCGGCGCCCGCCGCGCAGGAGGAGTTCGCCTCGTCCGCCGACTGAGGCCGGACGGCCGTCGGGACGACGTTCCGGCCCGGGGCCCTGGACAGCGCACGGGCACACCTCTTCCCCGGCATCGCACTTGCCGTCGTTTCCGGACACACCAGGCACCCGCCCCACTCACTTCTACACGTCTGTAGAGTTGGTTTTCGTTCCGGCAACACAACGCAACGCAACGTATGGAGACGACATGGCACTGTGGGATCGGATCAAGGAATCCGCTTCGTCGATGCAGTCGCAGCTGGAAGCGAAGAAGAACGACCTGAAGAGCGGCGCGTTCCGCGACGCGAGCATGGCCATGTGCGCCCTGGTCGCCGCCGCCGACGGTTCCATCGATCCGTCCGAACGCCAGCGTGTCGCCTCACTGATCGCCACCAACGAGGTTCTGCAGAACTTCCCGGCGGACGATCTGCAGCGCCGCTTCAACGACTATGTGAACAAGCTCACCGCCGACTTCGCCTTCGGCAAGGTCAGCGTGCTGCAGGAGATCGGCAAGGCGAAGAAGAAGCCCGCCGAGGCGCGTGCCGTCATCCAGATCGGCATCGTCATCGGCGGCGCCGACGGCGACTTCGACAAGACGGAGCAGGCCGTCGTGCGCGAGGCGTGCTTCGCGCTCGACCTTCCGCCGCACGAGTTCGACCTGTAGGACCCACGCCCGGACCGGCCTCCCGGCCCGCCCCCGTACCGCCGGAACGACCGCGGACCGACTGACCACCGGTCCGCGTCCGGCAGGCCGGGGGTGCGCTACTCCCCCGATGCGCGCCCCCGGCCACTTCCTTACGAGACCCCGCCCCGCCCGCACGCGTCAGCAACGCGTAACGGGGGCGGGGTTTCGCGTCACGGGCACGTCAAGGCCCTCCCGGCGCCCCTGTCCCGGGGGCATAACGTTGAGGTGCGCAGCAACCCCGCACCCCGGCCCCGTCGAGGAGGCACACCATGTCCGAACGCAGCGGAACGGACGATCCCGAACCTCTTGAACCCGGCCCGGCCGGACCGCTCTTCGTCCCCGTCCGGCCGGGACCGGTCGGCTGCGCCACCGGGTGGACAGCACGCTTCTTCCGTACGCCGCTGGGCGACCGCACGGCCGTCGGCTTCACCTCCGCGCACCGGCTGTCCGCCACCCTGGGCGACGGACAGCGCTGGATCCGGCTCTCCGAACCGGCCCTGCGCGCACTCGGCACACCGCTCGGGGTGACCGTCCTCACCGTCGATCCCCAACTGACCGCGCAGGCCCCCGGACGGGCCCTCGCCGCCACCACCACCGCCGCTGCCGACGGGGGGCGTCGGTCCGGCCCGTATCCGAGGTCGGGTCCCACCGCCGCCACCCGTTGCGGACGTTGACGACCGGCCGGGAAGAGCTCGGCGCCCGCACGGGCGGCGCATCGGTGCGGGACGGGTCACAGATCCTTGGCCGGCCAGTCCAGCAGCCGGGCGCCGATGACCGCCGTCTGCAGCGTGTAACGGTGCATCGGGTCGGACGGATCGGCACCGGTCAGCTGATGGATCCGCTCCAGCCGGTAGGTCAGCGCCCGCACGCTCAGCGACAGCCGGCGCGCCGTCTCGGCGGCCACGCAGCCCGAGTCGAAGTAGGCGGTGAGCGTCCGCAGCAGGGGCTCGGCGCCGCCGCGCGCCTGCTGGAGCGGGCCCAGCTGACTGCGCACCAGATCGGCCATCGCCTGCCGGTCCCGGGTCAGTACCGGATAGACCAGCAGATCGGCCGCGTACAGCACCGGATCGTCCAGATCCATCCGCTCCGCGAGATCGAGTGCGTCGAGCGCCTCGTCGTAGGACTGGACCACGCCGCCGGGTCCCCGGTGCGGGCGGCCGACGGCGACCCGGCCGCCGTCCGTCGCCGCGTGCGACTGCTTGGCGAAATACCGCAGGACGTCGGGCTGGCTGCCGGGAGCGATGCAGACCAGCCGCCCGTCCTTCGTCGTGATCAGGATCTTCCGGCCGCTGAACCGCGTGAGCAGCGCCGCCTCCACGGTGCGCGGCACGGAGTCCGTCTCGGTGTACGCCTCCGGGCCCGACGCCACCGCGACCGCGTGGGCGCGCGAGAGGCGCAGCCCGAACCGGGTGGCCCGCTCGGCGAGCCGGCCCAGATCGCTGCGCCCGTACAGCAGATCGTCGATGAACTCGCGGCGGGCCGCCTCCTCGCGCCGCACGGTGAGCCGCTGGGCCCGCTCGAAACCCTCGGCGAAGGCGTCGACGGCCTGCTCGACCGCGGCCAGCACGGCGTCGGTGGACGCGGCATCGGCCGACGCGGCGCGCGGCCAGTCGGTGCGGGTCGCCGCGAGATGGAGGCCGACCAGGGCACGCAGCTGGCATCCGGCCTCGGCGGCCTCCCGGCCCAGGACGCGGCGGGTGTCCAGCTCATCCCGGGTCAGTCGGCGCCCGGTGGCGGCGACATCGGCCAGGATGCGGACATAGTCCCCCAGATACTCGTCGGAAACCTTCGGCACCGCCACGCGTACTCCTCCAGTTCTGACGCGACCTCGACACTCACCACAACGCACACCGGCCGGTGCCGGTGCCCGGCATCGAGGGCGTACAAAGATTGCCGGATTCCGGCAGTGCGATGCCATCGCTTCGAATGACACGATCAGGTCAGCACCAACCGGGGGAAACACGGGGGAACACGGGGGAAGACCCGGCTGCTGCGGCGCCGCTCTCTGCACGCCGCAGCACCGGGGTCACCACCGGGAACCACCCCCGATGACAGGGAGGGGGTGGACGATGCGGGAGTTCCTGAGCGCGGCAACCGCCTTCCCGGCCGTCCTGTTCGCCGCCGCGCTGGTCGTGGTCGTCTTCTTCTGGCTCCTCGTGCTGGCCGGTGCGGCCGATCACCATTCCTTCGACGGGGACCTCGACACCCACATGGCCGGGATCGGCGGAGTGCCGGTCACCGTCTCGGTGTCCGTGATGGTCGTCGTCGGCTGGTTCACGAGTCTGGCCGGTACGGTCCTGCTGCACCGCAGCGATGTCACCGGCCTCACCCGCGCCTGGCTCGCCTGCGCCGTGCTCGCCGGGGCGCTGCTGATCGCCTGGGCCGTGACGCGGATGCTGGGGCGCTGGGTGCGCCGGCGGTTCCCCGACGAACCTCCTCCCTCGCGCCAGGACTTCCTCGGCCGGATCTGCACGATCCGTACCGGTTCCGTCAGCGCCGACTTCGGCCAGGCCGAGGTCGCCGCCGTCGACGGCTCCACCGCGATCGTCCAGGTCAGGCTGTTGCGTCCGACGGACGGCCCGGAGGCCACGGACGACGCGGCCGACACGCGTGCCACGGACGGCGCGGTTCTCGTCTCGGGCAGTGCGGGGCTTCTCTACGCCTACGACGAAGAGGGCGAGTTCTTCTGGGTCTCGCCGTACGACAGGGCGCTGGACCCGGGACCGCCGAAACTACCTACGAGCCCGCGCCCGGACACCCGTCCCGCGGTGCGCCGGACTCCGCGTCGCGCCGGCTGACGGTTCCGCCCGTCCCGTCGCATTCGTGGCCGCGTCCACGAAACCGCCCGGCCGTCCGTCCGGGCCCCTCATACCTCACCACCTTCCTCACCAGCCGCCAAGGACTGTCATGGATGCCATCACCCTGGGCTTCGGTGTGCTCGTAGCCGTCGTCCTGCTCATCGCCGTCGCCCTGCTTCTCGTCGTCAGCCGGCTCTTCCGCAAGGTGGAACAGGGCAAGGCACTGATCATCTCCAAGACCAAGAAGGTCGATGTCACCTTCACCGGAGCCGTCGTCCTGCCGGTGCTGCACAAGGCCGAGTACATGGACATCTCGGTGAAGACCATCGAGATCCGCCGCACCGGGCGCGAGGGCCTGATCTGCCAGGACAACATCCGCGCGGACATCCACATCACCTTCTTCGTCCGCGTCAACAAGACCGTCGAGGACGTCATCAAGGTCGCCCAGTCCATCGGTACGGGGCGGGCCAGCGACAAGGTGGCGATCCAGGAGTTCTTCGCCGCGAAGTTCGCCGAGGCGCTCAAGACCGTCGGAAAGCAGCTGGACTTCGTCGATCTGTACACCAAGCGCGAGGAGTTCCGGGACCGGATCATCCGGGTCATCGGCACGGACCTGAACGGCTACCACCTCGACGACGCGGCGATCGACTTCCTGGAGCAGACGCCCATGGCGCAGCTCGACGGCGCCAACATCCTCGACGCCCAGGGCATCCGCAAGATCACCGAACTGACGGCGATCGAGCACGTGCGCACCAACGAGTACCAGCGCACCGAGCAGAAGGAGATCACCCGGCAGAACGTCGACGCCCGCGAGACCATCCTGGAGCTGGAGCGCCGGCAGGCCGAGGCCGAGATCAAGCAGCGCCGCGAGGTCGAGACGCTGCGGGCCCGCGAGGAGGCCGTCACCGCCCGGGTGCAGGAGGAGGAACGGCTCGGCGCCCAGACCGCGTTCATCCGCACCGAGGAGCAGCTCGGCATCCAGCGCGAGAACCAGGCGCGGGAGATCGCCGTCGCGCAGAAGAACCGCGAGCGGGTCATCGCCGTGGAGAACGAGCGCATCGAGAAGGACCGGCTGATCGAGGTCATCGGGCGCGAGCGGCAGACCGAACTCGACCGGATCGCCGCGACCAAGGAGGTCGAGGCCGAGCGCCGCGAGGTCGCCGATGTGATCCGGGAGCGGATCGCCGTGGACCGCACGGTCGCGGAACAGGAGGAGTCCATCAGGACCCTGCGGGCCGTCGAGGAGTCGGAGCGCACCCGCAAGTCGGTCATCATCGCCGCCGAGGCGGAGGCCCAGGAGAAGCTGGTCAAGGACATCAAGGCCGCGGAGGCGGCGGAGGCCGCGGCCGGCCACCTGGCGGCCGAGCAGCTGACGCTCGCCGAGGCCCGGCTGAAGACCGCGGACCTGGACGCCCAGGCGAAGCTGCGGCTGGCCGAGGGCATCCAGGCGGAGTCCGCGGCTGCCGGCCTCGCGGAGGTCCAGGTACGCGACGCGGAGGCCGACGTCATCGAGAAGAAGGGGCTCGCCGAGGCCGAGGCCGCGTCCGCCCGGCTCCGGGCGGAGGCGGAGGGGGCCAGGCTCAAGGCGCTGGCCGTCGCGGAGGGCACCCAGGCCCAGGCGACCGCCGACGCGGCGATGATCGGCGAGAAGCTGAAGGCCGAGGCCGCGGGCCTCACCGAGAAGGCGGCCGCGATGGCGGCGCTCGACGACGCCTCGCGCGGCCACGAGGAGTACCGGCTGCGGCTCGCCGCCGAGAAGGAGATCCGGCTGGCGGGGCTCGATGTGCAGCGGCAGGTCGCCGAGGCGCAGGCGACGGTGCTGGCCACCGGGCTGGAGAACGCCGACATCGACATCGTCGGCGGGGAGTCGGTCTTCTTCGACCGCCTCGTGTCGGCCGTCTCGATGGGCAAGAGCTTCGACGGATTCGTGGAGAACTCGGACACGGCGAAGGCGCTCGCGGGTCCGTGGCTGAACGGCACGTCGTCGTTCACCGACGATCTGACGCGGGTGCTGGGGTCGGTGACGACGGGGGACGTGCAGAACCTCACGGTGTCGGCGCTGCTGATGCGGATGATGCGGACGCCGGGCGCGGGGCTCGCGCCGGGGCAGGCGCAGAAACTGCTGACGGTGGTCCAGGAGCTGGGCCTGGCCGACGTGCCGGTGTCCGCGGTGACCGGGGCGGTCGGCGGGGCCGCGGTGAGCGGTCCGGCCGTCGGGGCGGGTGGCTCGGACGTACCCGCCGCACGGAACGGGTCGCCGGTCGCGTAGGGCCTCTCGTTCGGATCACGCCGGGCTCGGGTGCCCCGGCACCGCTCCCCGATCCGGCCTGATCCGAACGAAGGACCCCCAGCGGCATCCGGGGCCGGGCGACAGGGCCCGGCCCCGGGCGACCCCGGGCCCGTCCGGTGACCGCTCCCGTCCCCAGCACCGGGCGGGCCCCGCACCACCCGCACCACAGACCTCGTAGGGAGAGCCGTACGTATGGAAACCGACACCACGACCGCACCGCCCACCGGCGGCCCCGTGGACGCGGGGACGTACGACGTGCTGCGCCGCCGGCTGGCCGACCGGGCCGCCGAACTCGCGAGCCGCGCCGAGACGCTCAACGCGCGGCGCACGGAGGAGTTCGGCTCGACCGAGCTGCGGCTCACCGGCTCCGAGCGGATCCGCACCGATCAGGCGTCCGTACCCCGCGACCTGGTGGCCGTCGGCGGCCGGCTGCTGTTCGGCTTCGAGCGCGGCCCGGGGGCGGCACAACCGCCCGAGGTCCAGGATGTACTCGCCCTGTACGAGCCGGAGTTGACCGCACCGGACCAGGACGGCCTGCTCGCGGACGAGGCTTTCGTACGCGAGTTCACCGCGCTGCACCGCTACTACCGCGACGCCCGCCTGCTGCGGCTGCGCCGCGTGGACGGCAGGCTGCTCGCCGTCTTCCGGACCGGCGAGAGCGCCGACGGCATCCGCGTACTGCGCTGGGCGCTCGGCCCGGACGGTTCGCCCGGCGCCTTCCTCGACGCGCGCGGCGACCGTGACCACGTCTTCCCGCCGTCGCACGACTTCACCTGGACCGTCGCGGGCCGCGAGTCCCACGTCCTGGGCCGGCACCCGCACATCGCCGTGGTCGGGGACGCGGACGGCACGGGCGCCGCCCTGTTCGTCGACACGCTCGGCGGCACCCTCACCGTCAAGACGGTCAACGACACCGACTCCCCGGACGGGATCTACGAGGAGCCGGTCACCGAACCCCTCCAGTCCCTCGCCGACGCGGACGTCGAGCATGCCGCGATCGGGCCGCTGATCCTGCTCCGCGTCCGTCCGTACAACGAGGAGTCGTGGCGGTACCTGGTCTTCAACACGCTGCTCGGCACGGTCCTGCGCCTGGACGGCATCGGGCCCGCCTGCCACCGGCTGCCGGAGGACCAGGGGATCATCTTCCCCGGCGGCTACTACCTCACCACCGGCACCGCGAAGACCTTCGACATCGCCGAGCCGCTCACCGACCCGGTCTTCGAGGGCGCGGTCCGCTCCCCGAACGGCGAGGACGTCCTCTACGTCTTCCGCTCCCCCGACGACGGCCGCGGTCTGCTCCTGCCCTACAACCTGATCCGGCAGGAGGTCGCCACTCCGCTCCAGGGCCGTGGCCACGCCCTGCTCGACGACGGCACGCTGGTCCTGCTGCGCTCCACCGCCACGGGTGACGAACCGGCCCGGGTCCACCCGGTGCAGCGCTGGCTGACCCCGTACGTCTCCGACACCCACGCCGCCTCCCGCCCCGCCGGGACCGGTCCGCTCGCCCGGGTCGGCAACGCCGATCTGGTGCGCGGCATCTCCGACTGCCTGGCGCTCGCGCACAGCGCCGCCGAGACGACCCCGACCGCCGCCGTCTACGCCCAGCTGGTCGCGGACTGCACCCGCGCCACCGACCGCTACCACTGGCTCACCGACCCCGAGCTCGGCGCGCTCGCCGCCCCGCTGGCGGAGCTGCGGGACACCGCCCAGCAGGTCCTCGCCGAGTTCGAGACGGTGCGGGAGCTGACCCGGCAGGCCGCCGACGCCCTCACCGGGACGACCGAGCGGCTCACCGCGCTCGTCCGCCGCATCCGTGGCGAGGCCCCGCGCACGGCCGCCGCCTGGGTGGCCCAGCTCACCGAACTGCGCCGCGCGCACGGTCATTTGGCGACCCTCGCCGAGATGCGGTACGCGGACACCGAGCGGATCGCCGAGCTGACCGCCGCCACGGCCGACGACATCGACGCGGCCGGCCGGCGCGCGGTGGCGTTCCTCGGCCGGGACGACGCGTTCACCGGCTACCACGAGGACATCGCGCGCCTGACCGCCGAGGCGTCCGCGCTCACCACCGTCGTGGACGCCTCGGCGCTCGGCGACCGGCTGACGGAGATGACGGACGGCCTGGGCACCGTCACCGACGTGGTCGCCGGGCTCGACATCGGTGACGCGACGGTCCGTACGTCGATCCTGGAGCGGATCGCCGAGGTCCTCGGCGGGGTCAACCGGGCCCGCGCCACCCTCGACGCGCGACGCCGCGAACTCCTCGACCACGAGGGCCGCGCCGAGTTCGCCGCCGAGTTCGCGCTGCTCGGACAGGCCGTCACCGGGGCGCTGGCCGCCGCGGACACTCCGGACGCCTGCGACGACCAACTGAGCAGGCTGCTGCTCCAGTTGGAGAACCTGGAGTCGCGGTTCGCGGAGTTCGACGACTTTCTCGCCGAGCTGGCCGAGCGGCGCACGGAGGTGTACGAGGCGTTCTCGGCCCGCAAGCAGACCCTGCAGGACGCCCGTGCCCGGCGGGCGGAGCGGCTGGCGGATTCGGCGGCCCGGGTCCTGGAGACCGTCTCCCGGCGCCTGGCGGCGCTGCCCGACCTGGACGCCGTCCACACGTACTTCGGCTCCGACCCGATGGTCGCCAAGGTCCGCCGCACCGCGGACGAGCTGCGGGAGCTCGGTGACCCGGTGCGCGCCGAGGAGCTCGACGGGCAGCTGCTGGCCGCCCGCCAGGAGGCCGGACGGGCCCTGCGCGACCGCGGTGAGCTGTACGCGGACGGCGGCGCCACGATCCGGCTCGGCCGGCACCGGTTCGCGGTGAACACCCAGCCCTTCGACCTGACGCTCGTCCCGCAGGGCGACCGGCTCGCGTTCGCGCTCACCGGCACGGACTACCGGGCGCCGGTCACCGACCCGGAGTTCGAGGCCACCCGTCCGTACTGGGACCAGACGCTGCCCTCCGAGTCCCCGCACGTCTACCGTGCCGAGCATCTGGCGGCCCGGCTCCTGGACGAGCACGGCGCCGACACCCTCGCCGCCCTGGACGCCGGGGAACTCACGTCCCTGGTACGGAAGTCGGCGGCGGACGCGTACGACGAGGGCCACCAGCGCGGTGTCCACGACGAGGACGCCGCCGCGATCCTCACCGCCCTGCTCGGGCTGCACGCCGGGGCCGGACTGCTGCGCCGCCCGCCCGTCGTGCGAGCGGCGGCGCAGCTCTTCTGGGCGTACGGGACGGACGAGGCCCGGCGCGTCTCCTGGACCCGGCGGGCCCTCTCGCTGGCCCGCGCGCGTGAGACGTTCGGCCTCGCCCCGGCCGTCGCCGCGCTCCAGGAGGAGTGGGCGGACGTCATCCGTGGCGAGGATTCCGGGGCCGTCGGCGTCCGGGGCGCGGACGCCGGGGCCGTCGCCGCGTACCTCTTCGAGGAGCTGACGAGCGGACCGGCCGGATTCGTCACGAGCGCCGCCGTCCGCACGTTCCTGGACAAGTTCCGCCGTGCGACCGGCTCCTCGGCGTACGACGAGGATCTCGCCGCCCTCCACGACGACCTCTCCGCCCGGCGCCAGCTGGTCGAGGGCTGGCTCGTCCCGTACGCCGCCGCGAGCGGCAACGAGATCGACGCGGGCGATCTGGCGGAGGCCGTCGCCGTGGAGCTCTGCCCGGAGCCGGTGCTCGACCGGTACGAGTGCGAGGCGCCGCTCACCGCGACCGTGGACGGTCTGCTCGGCGCCCATCCACGCGTCGACCGCGGCCGGCTGACCGTCCGCATCGACGAACTCCTGGCCCGTACGGCCGAGTTCCGCACCAGCACGGTGCCCGGGTTCCGGGCCTACCAGCGCCGGCGCACCGCACTCGTGACCGCCGAACGCGCCCGGCTGCGGCTGGACGACCACCGGCCGCGCGTCATGTCGGCGTTCGTCCGCAACCGGCTCCTGGACGAGGTGTATCTGCCGCTGATCGGCGACAGCCTCGCCAAGCAGCTGGGCACCGCCGACGCCGACCGGCGCACCGACTCGCAGGGCCTGCTGCTGCTGGTGTCGCCGCCCGGCTACGGCAAGACGACGCTCATGGAGTACGTGGCCGACCGGCTCGGGCTGGTCCTCGTCAAGATCAGCGGGCCGAACCTCGGCCATGACGTGACCTCCCTCGACCCGGCACAGGCGCGCACCGCGACCGCCCGCCAGGAGATCGAGAAGATCAACTTCGCCCTGGAGACGGGCAACAACACGCTGCTCTACCTCGACGACATCCAGCACACCTCGCCCGAACTGCTCCAGAAGTTCATTCCGCTCTGCGACGCCACCCGCCGGATCGAGGGCGTGCGGGACGGCGAGCCGCGCAGCTACGACCTGCGGGGCAAGCGGTTCGCGGTGTGCATGGCGGGCAATCCGTACACCGAGTCGGGGGCACGGTTCCAGGTGCCCGACATGCTCGCCAACCGGGCCGACGTATGGAATCTCGGCGAGGTGCTGAGCGGTCGCGAGGACGTCTTCGCGCTGAGCTTCATCGAGAACGCGCTGACCGCCAACCCGGTGCTGGCGCCGCTCGCCGGGCGGTCCCGCGAGGATTTCGCCCGGTTCCTGCGGCTCGCCTCCGGCACGGCCCCGGCCGTGGGCGCGGACCGGTTCGACCATCCGTACGCGCCCGCCGAGGCGGAGCGGATCGTCTCGGTCCTGCGCCATCTGCTGACCGCGCGGGACACGGTGCTGGCCGTGAACGCCGCGTACATCGCCTCGGCCGCGCAGACGGACGCGACGCGGACCGAACCGCCGTTCCGGCTGCAGGGTTCGTACCGCAACATGAACAAGATCGCCGAACGGATCGTGCCGGTGATGAACGACGCGGAACTCCTCGCCGTCATCGACGACCACTACGCGGGCGAGGCCCAGACGCTGACCACCGGCGCCGAGTCCAACCTGCTGAAACTCGCGGCGCTGCGCGGCCGTCTCACCGCCGGGCAGTCCGCGCGCTGGTCCGCGATCACCGCCTCCTACGTCCGCACGCAGACACTCGGCGGCCCGGACGGCGACCCCCTGACCCGGGCGGTCGCCGCGCTGGGGCTGCTCGCGGACCGGATCGCGGCGGTGGAGTCGGCGATCGTCCGGGCCACCGACCCCCGCCATCTGCTCGCGGGCCCGCCGGCCCGGCACGCGGCGCCGCCCCCCGGTGTTCCGCAGGAAGATCACTGACAGGCCGGGTACGACGGAGAGGAGCAAGGCATGCTGGGTCCCGTGCCTCCATTTCCCCAGCAACCCCAACGCTCCCCGTTCAGCGGTCACATGGTCGTCTGCGGCGACGACGCACTGGCCCAGCGGCTCGCCGTGGAGCTGCGCTATGTGTACGGGGAGCGGGTCACCCTCGTCCTGCCGCCCCGACGCGACGCGCGCCGGCCGGAACTGCCGCTGACCGGGCGGGGCCGGGCGGCGGCGCTGTTCGGCCGGATGTCACAGGCGATGAACCGCAACGGCGGGAACGGCGTCGCGGGTGCTTCCGGGGACGGCGACACCAACGCCGGGGTCGAGGCGGTACGCATCCTGGAGGCGCCGGAACCCTCCGACGAGGCCTTCGAGGAGGCGGGCGTCGAGTCGGCCGCCGCGCTGGCCCTGGTCTACGACGACGACGAGCGCAACATCCGCGCCGCGCTGACCGCCCGCCGCCTCAACCCCCGGGTCCGGCTGGTCATCCGGCTCTACAACCGCAAGCTGGGCCAGTATCTGGAGACCCTGCTCGACCAGGCCGCCGCCGTCTCCGCACCCGGCCTCGACCCGGCCTCGTTGGACGCCTCGACCACCGTCCTGTCCGACGCGGACACCGCCGCGCCCGCCCTCGCGGCGACCGTCCTCACGGGCTCCAGCAAGGTCATCCAGGCGGAGGGTCTACTGCTGCGCGCCGCCGAACGCACCCCGCCCGGGGACGGCCGGATCGCCGACCCGGGTCTGTGCACCCTCGCGCTGCTCTCCTCCACCACCCATGACCCGGCGGGCACCGAGGGATCCGACAGCAGCGGCGACGAGGGACCCCAACTCCTGCCCGACGAACGGCAGGTGGCTGCGGCGACAGGCCGTGGCACGGTCGTCCTGGAGGCGGTCAGCCAGTCGGGCCCGGCCGGTCCGCCGACCCGGATGGGCGGCCGGGGCGCACCGCTCGGCCAGGTCTTCTCCCGGCGGCTGCGCTGGTCGGCGCTGGGGGTCGGGCTGGCCGTCGTGGGCCTCGCCGTCGCCTCCTGGCTCACCACCGGCGACAATCCGGCGCACGCCGCGTATCTGACACTGCTGGACCTGTTCGCGATGGGCGACCCGGCGATCGGCGATCAGACGGCGCGCCAGATCCTCCAACTTCTTTCCGGAGTCGCCGGTCTGATGCTGTTGCCGCTGCTCGTGGCGGCCGTGCTGGAGGCCTTCGGTTCGCTCCGTACGGCGTCCTCGCTGCGCCGCCCGCCGCGTGGTCTGTCCGGCCATGTGGTGCTGCTCGGCCTCGGCAAGATCGGTACGCGGGTCCTGGTCCGGCTGCGCGAGCTCGGCGTTCCCGTGGTGTGTGTGGAGGACGACCCGGACGCGCGCGGCATCGCCGTGGCCCGGCGGCTGCACGTGCCGGTGGTGCTCGGCGATGTCACCCAGGAGGGCGTGCTGGAGGCGGCGAAGATCCAACGCGCCCGCGCGCTCCTCGCCCTCACCAGCATCGACACCACCAACCTGGAAGCCGCGCTGTACGCCCGCTCGGTCAAGCCGAACCTGCGCGTCTCCCTGCGGCTGTTCGACGACGAATTCGCCACGGCCGTCTACCGCACCCTGCGCGCCGCCCACCCGCAGGCCCTGACCCGCTCCCGCTCCGTCTCCCATCTGGCCGCCCCGTCCTTCGCGGTCGCCATGATGGGGCGGCAGATCCTGGGCGCGATCCCGGTCGAGCGGAAGGTGATGCTGTTCGCGGCGGTCGAGGTCGCGGGGCACCCGCAGCTGGAGGGCCGCACGGTGGAGCAGGCGTTCCGGGCGGGCGCCTGGCGGGTGCTGGCCCTGGACGCCACCCCGCCCGAGGACCGCCGCCCGGACCTGGCGGTGCCCGCACCCGCGTCCCCGGGCCGCTCGTCGGGCCTGGTCTGGGACCTGCACCCGGGGTACGTACTGCGCCCCCAGGACCGGGTGGTGATCGCCGCGACCCGCCGCGGTCTGGCCGAACTGCTGCGCCGAAGCGTCTCGTTGACGCACCGCTGAGCCGGGCGGGTCGCGGGGGTCGGGCCCGCTTGGAGCGGCGGCGGGTCGCGGGGGTCAGCCCGCCTGGAACGGCGGCGGGTCACGGGTGTCAGGCCCGCCTGGAACGGCGGCGGGCCGCCACCACTGCGGCGCGGACGACGCCTGAATCATCGCGGCGCTGATCCTGGACGTCGCGGCACGGACGCCTGGCGGTCGGCGGGGTGACGGCAGGGTGCTTACGGGGCCCCGCCCGAGCGGGCGGGGCCCCGGGTGTCACGCCCGCCTGGAGCGGCGGCGGGCCGCCACGACCAGGCCGGTGCCGGCGGCGAGCACCACAGCGGTGCCGATGAGCAGCGGGACCGTGCCGCTGCTGCCCGTCGAGGCCAGGTCGCCACCACCGGCGCCGGGCGCCGTGCTCTGCGACGGGGCGGGCGTGTCCGGCGCGGCGGGTCCGGAGGAACCGGCGGACGGCGTGCCGCTCGCGGGGGGCGGCGTCGCGGAGTCGGACGGCGTGCTGGTCACCGGCGGGGTGGTCCCGGGGGTAGCGCTCGGCGTCGGCGTGGCGGACGGGGTCTTCCCGGTCTCCGGGAGGCAGCCGGTGAAGGGGAAGTGGTGCGTCTCCGCTCCGCCCGAGCCATGCAGCGAGGCCACCCACACGGAGCCGTTGACCGGCGCGCCGGTGCCCAGCTCCAGGTGCGCCCGGGGGGCCAGCACGCTGCCGGGCCAGGCCGCCGAGCTGCTCTTGGTGACCGTGCGGGCCTCGGGGAAGTTCCACAGCAGCCGGGCGCGGACCTTGCCGTCGGAGGCGCTCTGCAGCTTGTCGTCCAGTACGTAGTCCTGGCCGCCCGACAGGAAGAAGCCGGTGGTGCCGGCCTCGGCCATGTCGTAGTTCTCGCCGCTCACATTGACGATCGCGGTCGCGCCCGCCGGGATCTTGAGGTAGACGTCCTTGGCCCGCTCCAGCTGACCGGCCGTCACCTTGAAGACGTTACGGGTGGCGTCGGCGCCCGTCAGGGTGAGCTTCGCGCCGTCCAGCGTCACGTCGGCGCCACCGGTCACCGGCTCCTCGGCCAGCGCGGAGGAGTAGGACCGGAGCTTGGCGAACTCGGCGTCGAAGTCGATCAGCCCGGCGTTCTGGCGGAAGGCGCCGGAGTGCAGCTCGACGGCGCGGTCCCGGACCTGGCCGCCGACGACCGCGTCGCCCTTCATCACCGCGGTGACCGACCCGCCGTTGAGCAGATCGCCGCGGACCACGAGCGAGGCCCGGCCGGGCAGGGCGTCGACCTCCGCCGCCGTCAGCTCGTTGGCGACACTGAAGCCGCCGCGGAAGTCGGCGTTGCCACCGACGGCGACAGCGCCCTCCGCGTCGGGCGTGTGGACGTCGTCACCGAGGACGAACTCGCCGTACTTTCCGGCGATTCCGAAGGCGTCGGTGACGCATCCGGCCGAATCGGCGGGCGCGGCCTGGGCGGCCGGGACGGCCGTGAGGCCGAGGACGAGGGCTCCACCGAGCACAGCTGCTGCGGCGGTTGCGGTTATGCGCATGGGGCTTGATTCTCCCGCGGAGGTGGTTGTAAAGATTCCGTGGTGGCTTTGCCCATAGTTTTCACACCTTGAGATATTGGTCAAGACCAATGCTCGAAATGCTGACGAAGTGCCAGAAAACAGAAATATGTCCGGTTGTCGCCGGGGGTGCCGGTACACGGGGAGCCCGCGAGGCGCGGTGAAGTGCATTCCGGGACACGGGAGCCCGCGAGGCGCGGCGAGGCGCCGGGACACGCGAACCGGCGCGTCCCGGCACCGGAACACCGGGCCTCTGGAGCACGCCAGATGCCTAGAGCAGGCCCCCCATGGCCTCGCGCACCTCCGCCAACGTCGCGTCGGCCACGGCGTTGGCCCGCTCGTTCCCCACCCGCAGCACCGACCGCGCGTACCCCATGTCCCGCGCGTACTCGGCCCGCCGGGCCCGGATCGGCGCCATCCTGCTGTTGACGGCCTCGGTCACGGTCCGCTTGAGAGCGGCGGCGCCGCCCCCGCCGATCTCCTCGGCCACGGTGTGCGGGTCCCGGTCCAGACAGAGCGCGGCCAGCAACACCAGCCCGGACACCCCGGGGCGCCCCTCGGGGTCGTACGTGATGTGGCGCTCGGCATCCGTCTTCGCGCCCTTGATCAGCCGCGCGGTCTCGTCCGCGTCGGCGCCCAGTGCGATGGAGTTGGCGCGGCTCTTGCTCATCTTGCCGCCGTCGGTACCGAGGAGGAGCGGCGCGGCGGAGAGCAGCGCATCCGGTTCGGGGAACACCTCCCCGTACCGCTCGTTGAACCGCCGTGCGACGGTCCGGGTCACTTCGAGATGCGGCAACTGATCCTGCCCGACCGGCACCAGGTTGCCCTTGCAGAACAGGATGTCGGCGGCCTGGTGCACGGGATAGGTGAACATCAGCCCGCTGACGGCGGACTGCCGGGAGTGCGCGATCTCCTCCTTGACGGTGGGATTGCGGTTCAGCTCGGCGACGGAGACGAGGCTGAGGAAGGGCAGCAGCAACTGGTTGAGCGCGGGCACGGCGCTGTGGTTGAAGATCGTCGTGCGTTCCGGGTCGATGCCGATGGCCAGATAGTCCAGCAGCATCCCCTCCATGTGCTCGGAGAGCCGGTCGGCGAGATCCCGGTCGGTGAGCACCTGGTAGTCCGCGATGATCACGAAGACGTCCACCCCGAGGTCCTGGAGCCGGACGCGGTTGTGGAGGGTGCCGAAGTAGTGCCCGAGGTGCAGCGGCCCGGTGGGCCGGTCCCCGGTCATCACCCGGAAGCGGCCGGGGTCCTGCTGGATCAGCCGCTCCAACTCGGCGCTGCGCCGCCGGACGGACACGGCGGCATCGACGACGTCCGCGGTGACGGTGGTGGTTGTGGCGGTGGCGGTGGTCACGGGGGTCTCCTCGCGAATGCTGGTTGCGTGGAGGACGGCCCGTCCGGATCGGCTTCCGTACCCGTGCGAGGGCAGGGAAAAGGGCCGTCCATATCGAACGGCCCTGGTTCCGTGCAGATGAGGCGGCCGCTCCTAGGAGGAGCGCCACCAGTTTCGGCACGGTACGGAGGTCATGGGCCGATGGTAACGCGCACCGGCGGTCCGGTCAGGGCCATTCCCCGTCTCACCGACCGGGTGGCCGGCCCGTTCGCCCACCAGGGCCTGCGCCCACTGCACGCCCCGGACGCCCCGGGCGATGACGACGGCGAAGAGGATCGGGGCGGCCCTGGAGCCAATGGGGACAGCAGTGGACTCTCCCACCGTGGGAGGGTCCACCATGATGGCGTGCAAGAGGAACTTCTCACCATCGGGCGCTTCGCCCGCCTGTGCCGGCTCAGCATCAAGCAGTTACGGCACTACGACGAGATGGGGCTGTTGGCTCCGATCCGCGTGGACGCCGACTCCGGCTACCGCTATTACGTACCTGAGCAGACACGTGATGCCCTGACCATCGCCCTGCTCCGCGAGATGGATCTGCCCCTGGCCGTGATCGCGCGGGCGCTGGCTGCCGAGCCCGAGTCCAGGGCACAGATCCTGCGCGCCGAGCGGGACCGGCTGGCTGAGCGGATCAGCAGGGACCGGGCACGGCTGGGGATGCTGGAGCGGCTGGCAGAAGGGGGCCTGCCCGGCTATGAGGTGACGATCGGCCAGGAGCCGGAGCGACGGCTGGCAGCGGTGCGAGCGGTCTGCACCCCCGCGGAGATCGGGAAGTGCTTCGAGGAGTGCGTAGGCCGGCTGCTGCCCGCCCTCGGCAACGGGGGGATCGCTTGGGAGCCGCCGCTGTGGGGGCTGTACCCGCTGGATCTGGACGAGCGGATGGAGATCGCCGTGGGAGTGCAGACGTCACAGAGACACGAGGAGCGCGGCCTGGAATGCGAGGCGCTGCCCGGCGGGCCCGTCGCCGAGACCGTGCACGTCGGGCCCTATGCCCAGCTGCCCTTGGCCTACAACGCTCTCTTCGCCGCCATCCACGAGCGCGGGCTGCGCCCGAAGGCACCCGTACGTGAGGCCTATCTCGTCGGACCGGCGGAGGCACCGCAGGAAGAACTGACGACCCGGCTGATCATCCCCGTCGAGGAGAGCAGGACATGACCACGGTTGTAGACATCGATGCCCGCGGTATGCGGCACTGCGAGACGACGGCTCTGGGGGTGCTGCTGCGACACCAGGGACTCGATCTGTCCGAGCCCATGCTCTTCGGCCTCGGCTCCGGCCTGTCCTTCATCTACTGGGACGGCAAGAACATGGACTTCCCCTTCCTCGGGGGACGGGTCAAGCCCTTCGAGCTCACCAGAAACCTGGCCGCCGGACTCGGGCTGGAACTCGTGGTCCAGGAGACCGCCTCCCCTCGCAGAGCCTGGGAGAACGTCGCGGCCCCCATCGACGCCGGCCACCCCGTCGGGCTGCAGCTCGACAGCCATTACCTGGACTACTTCGGGTCGAAGGCGCACTTCGGCGGTCATGTCGTCGCCATGTACGGCTACGACGAGCATGACGCCCACCTGGTGGACACCGACCAGCAAGGCGGAACGGTCTCCACCAGCCTGACCAGCCTCGCGCGGGCCAGAGCCGCGCGCGGCCCGATGACCGCCAGGCACCGGTCCTTCACCCTCACCGCTCCGAGGAACCTGCCCTCCCCACACAGCCAGGTCATTCCCGCCATCACCGCCTGCGCGGACGTCTTCCTCAACCCGCCCATCGCCAATCTCGGCCACCGGGGCATCGAGAAGGCCGGCAAGCTGGTACGCACCTGGCTCCGGCGGACCGACGACCCACAGCGGGACCTGCCGCAGGCGGCCCGGCTGATGGAGAAGGCCGGCACCGGCGGCGCCCTGTTCCGTAACCTCTACCGCGACTTCCTCGCCGAATGCACCCAACTGTTCGACAGCAGCCACCTGCGCACCGGCCACGGGCTGTACTGCGAGGCAGCCACCCTGTGGACAGAGGTCGCGGCACTGATCACGAAAGCCGGTGAATCAGGCGATGCGCAGTGCCTCGTACAGGCAGGCACCATCCTCAGCGATCTTTCACGCATGGAGCGCGAGGCCATGCGGGCGCTGAGCCGACTGGCGTGAACAGAAACGGCGTTGGGACGCCGGCCTGAACCCGTCCAGGGGCGAGCCCTGCGCTCGGTGCGCCCTCGCGACCCCGTCAGGAGTTGGACCATCCGCGTCGGCAGAGGACGAGGCGGTACCCGTCCGGGTCCTCGATGGTGACGGCCCACTCGTTCCAGTACGGGTTCGGTGACGCGACCCGCTTGCCGCCGCGCTCCTCCAGCCGCTCCACCATCTCCGCCGGCACCGGCCCGTCCAGATACAGGACGAGCAGGTCCTCGTCGGTGGGGCGGGGGTCGGTGGGGTGGTCGCCACCGTGGACGAGTTCGAGGTGCCAGGACGCGTCCGGGTGGCCCACCATGAGCAGGTCGTGGGTGCCGGGCTCCCGGCCCGCGTCGGCGCGGAACAGGACGTCCAGCCCGAGGCCGTCCGCCCAGAACCTCTCGGCTGCGGCAAGGTCCCGGGACGGTCGGGCGATGCGGACGTGGGACTGTCCGGTGAACGGCATGGCGGCGCCCTCTCTGGCATCGGCGCGCTCGATTGCGCACCGGGGTCCGCAGCGTAGGCGGCCGGCCCGGTCGGCCGCATCGGCGGACGGTCCTGGTTCCCGGGGCCCGGTCCCCTTCTTTACAGCTGCCCCATCACCTCGTCGAACGCCCCCACCCCACTTACTTCTTCGCGTGCTCGCCCACGTAGAAGAGGATCCAGACGAAGCCCGCGAAGAGGTGCGTGGCGAAGACGTACACGAAGACGCGCAGCGCCACGCCGCGCTCCTTCCAGCGCTCGCTCTCGCTTCCCTCGCCCACAGCCCCTGCCTCGCTCCGGCGGAGGCCGCTCCCGGCCTCCGAATTCCGGTCCAGGGTACGCACGCCCCCCGGTCCTCCCCTGCGGAATAGGTCAGGGGGGTGCCCCGTTGTAGGGTGTGTTCATATAGTTCAATGTTCAACCATTCTCAGTTTCTGGAGGCGGGCGCCATGCAGTTCGGGATCTTCACCGTCGGGGACGTCACCACCGACCCGACGACCGGCAGGACACCGAGCGAGCACGAGCGGATCAAGGCCACCCTCGCCATCGCGCAGAAGGCGGAGGAGGTCGGTCTGGACGTCTTCGCGACCGGCGAGCACCACAACCCGCCGTTCGTCCCGTCCTCGCCGACGACCACGCTCGGCTACCTCGCCGCCCGCACCGACCGCATCATCCTGTCCACGTCCACGACGCTGATCACCACCAACGACCCGGTGAAGATCGCCGAGGACTACGCGACGCTCCAGCACCTCGCGGACGGCCGCGTCGACCTGATGATGGGGCGCGGCAACACCGGCCCGGTCTACCCCTGGTTCGGCAAGGACATCCGCCAGGGCATCCCGCTCGCCATCGAGAACTACGCCCTGCTGCACAGGCTGTGGCGCGAGGACGTCGTGGACTGGGAGGGCAAGTTCCGTACGCCGCTGCAGTCCTTCACCGCGACCCCGCGCCCGCTGGACGGCGTCCCGCCGTTCGTGTGGCACGGCTCGATCCGCTCCCCGGAGATCGCCGAGCAGGCCGCGTACTACGGCGACGGCTTCTTCCACAACAACATCTTCTGGCCCATCGAGCACACCAAGAAGATGGTGCACCTCTACCGGCAGCGGTACGCGCACTACGGGCACGGCACCGCCGAGCAGGCCATCGTCGGACTCGGCGGCCAGGTGTTCATGCGGAAGAACTCGCAGGACGCGGTACGGGAGTTCCGCCCGTACTTCGACAACGCGCCGGTCTACGGGCACGGTCCTTCCCTGGAGGACTTCTCCCGGCAGACCCCGCTCACCGTCGGCTCCCCGCAGGAGGTCATCGAGCGGACCCTGTCCTTCCGGGACGCCGTCGGTGACTACCAGCGCCAGCTGTTCCTGATGGACCACGCGGGACTGCCGCTGAAGACGGTCCTGGAGCAGCTCGACATCCTCGGCGAGGAGGTCGTCCCCGTGCTGCGCAAGGAGTTCGCCAGCCTGCGGCCGGCCGGGGTCCCGGACTCCGCCCCTGTCCACCCGGCCGTCGCCGCCCGCACCGCCACGAAGGAGGCCTGACCACTGTGTCCACCACGCCCGGCGTGTTCGCCACCGAACCCCTGAGGATCGTCGCCGTCTCGGCCGGCCTCAGCCAGCCGTCCTCGACCCGGCTGCTCGCCGAGCGGCTGGCCGGCGCCGCCCGCGAGCGGCTGCTGGCCGAGCAGGACCGCGCGGTCGAGGTCCGGGTGATCGAGCTGCGCGACCTGGCCGTAGACATCGCCAACCACCTGGTCACCGGGTTCCCGCCGAGCGCCCTGGACGAGGCGATCAAGGAGGTGACGGAGGCGGACGGGCTGATCGCCGTCTCGCCCGTCTTCACCGCCTCGTACAGCGGACTGTTCAAGTCGTTCTTCGACCTGATCGACAACACGGCGCTGACCGGCAAGCCCGTGGTCATCGCGGCGACGGGCGGCACCGCCCGCCACTCGCTCGTCCTGGAGCACGCGATGCGTCCGCTCTTCGCCTACCTGCGGGCCACCGTCGTACCGACCTCCGTGTACGCGGCGTCGGAGGACTGGGGCTCGTCCGGCGACGCGTACACCGACGGCCTGCCGTCCCGCATCCGGCGCGCGGGCGGCGAGCTCGCGGCCATGGTCGCGGGCGGCCGGCCGGTCTCCGGGGCGTCGAGGGCGCTCGGACTCGACGACACGGTCGTGCCGTTCGAACAGCAGCTCGCCGACCTCCGGCTGGACTGACCGCCGGACCGCCGGAACCTCGGGCCGGGGGGCCACCGGCCCGGCTCCCGGCCCTGGGACCCCGCCACCTGCAGCCCTGTCCGGTTTGACTAGAGTTGGAGCGAAAGATGCGTCGTGCGAGGTTTTCCCGCTCGACGCCTCTGCGCACTGAGCCGAACCGAGCTGGAGGCAGAGATGGGCAGGATCGTGGTGGGCGTTGACGGCTCCGAGTCGTCGATCAAGGCACTGCACTGGGCCGTACGCCAGGCGGAACTGACCGGCGACACGGTGGAGGCGGTCAACAGCTGGGAGTACCCCGCGACCAGCTGGGCGTCCATGATGCCGGGCATGCCGGAGGACTTCGACCCGCAGGCCGTGGCGACCGTGGCCCTCACCGAGACGCTGGAGGAGGCCTTGGGCGCCGAGGGCGCGGCGGCGATCAGCAAGGTCGTGGTGATCGGCAACCCGGCCCAGTCGCTGCTGGAACGCGCCAGGGGCGCGAACCTGCTGGTCGTCGGGGCGCGCGGCTACAGCGGTTTCAAGGCGACCCTGCTCGGCTCGGTCAGCCTCCACGTCACCCAGCACGCGCCGTGCCCGGTGACGGTCGTACGCGACTGAGCACGTCCACGTCCGCATCCACGTGCAGGTCAGTCAGGACATGAGAGCGGGCCCACGCCGAGCGCGGGCCCGCTCTCGTGTGCGATGCGCCGGGGCTACGTCGCCCGCTTCGGGACGGTCACGTCTTCCCGTGTGTAGAAGATGTAGAACGTCGTGATGAACATCCCGAGGCCGACCGCCAGCCCCAGTGCCGAGGACCGCAGCACACTGGAATCGGTCAGCCCGACCAGCAGGCCGATCGCCGCGGCCGTCAGCGCGCCGTACGCCACCGCCCGGACCAGGGGCAGCATGGTGTGCTGGATGCGGCCCAGCCCGAAGCACAGAGCGGCGAGCACCGCCGCGCAGATCAGGCCGTACCAGAACTGCCGGAAGCCGCTCGCGCCGTTGTTGCGGAGGACGAACGAGGCGTAGAGGCCGTACGCCGCGCCGAGCGTGGCGGGAATGGCCCAGGCGAGCGCGCTGTGCCGGTGTGTCCGCGCCCCGGACCGGGCCCGTCGGCGGGACGGCATCGCTGCATGAGTGGCCATGGCGGAGAACTCCTTCCGTCGCCCCTTTTCCCTCCAGAGCACACCCGGCCGTGCCGCCCGGCAACTCGGATGGCGTACGGCCCGGGGCGGGCCGCTTCCGTACGGGATTCCCTGGAGGGATGCGGACGTATCTCTCCAGGGCTCTGGCGGTGGTGGTGCTGGTGCTGCTCGCCGTGCTCGTCCCGCTGAGCGCGCTCGCCGCCTGGGTGGATCTGGAGATCGACAACACGGACCGTTACGTCGCCGCGGTGGCCCCGCTCGCCTCCGAGCCCGAGGTGCGGAACACCGTCAGTGACCTCATCACCGACGCGACGATGAAGCAGATCGAGGCGGGGCCGCTCCAGAGCACCGTGCGCGACTTCCTCCACCAGGCGGTCATGTCCTTCACCACCACCGACGCCTTCCAGAACGCGTGGAACGCCGCCAACCGCACCGCCCACGAGGCCGTCACCGCAGCGCTGAACGGCAACACCGGCGAGGCCGTGACCATCGATCTGGCCCCCGTGACCGAGCAGGTCAAACGGAACCTGCAGGAGAACGGGGTGCCGTTCGCCGACCGGATTCCGGTCCAGCACACCGACATCACGCTCATCTCCGCCGACCGCGCCGACCAACTGCGCCAGAGCTTCCGGTGGCTGCGGGCCGGCAGCGTCTGGCCCGCCGTGGGCACGGTCGTCCTCGCCGTCCTGACCGTGGTCGTGGCCCATGTGCGCGGTGGACCGGGGCGCCGGCGCTCCGCACTCGCCGCGCTCTCGGCCACGGCGGTGACCGGGTTCGGCTTCGCGCTCGGGGCGCTCGTCCTGCGCGCGGCGGTCGCGGTCGCCCGCGCCCGGGTGCTCGCCGAGGTGCCGGACGGCGAGACGGGCGGTGCGGCGGCGGTGTACGACGCGCTGACGAGCTCACTGCGCACGACGGCGTGGATCGTGTTCGGTACGGGGCTGGCGGTCGCGCTGGGCGCGTTGCTCGGGCGGCTGTGGGCGGTACGGCGACGCACGGGTCCGTAACGGACCGTGGCGGCACGGGCCGTACGGACAAGGCCGGGGTGCGACGCGCGGCGGGGGACGGGTGCGCGCCGCAGGCCGTGGCGGGCCTCCAGCAGGGCGGGCCCTTGTCGGCCCGGCGGACAGGCCGAGGCTCGACGTGCGGCGGCGGACCGGCCGGGGAAGAGTGGTTCTCGTGACCGCCGGATCGAGGACGACTGAAAGGTCTTCCGTATGCGAGCCATAGCCGTCGGCGCGTTCCAGGCCGACCCCGAACTGGTCGAGATACCCAAGCCGGAACCGGAAGCCGGTGAGGTGCGGGTCCGGATCGAGTACGCCGCACTCAACCCCTGCGACTGGCAGGCCGCCCGGGACCCCCTGGACGGCCGACTCGCCCCTCGGGTGTTCCCGCTGGTCGTCGGCGTGGACTTCGCGGGCCGGGTGGACATGATCGGCACCGGCGGCAACCGGTTCCGCGTCGGTGACCAGGTCTTCGGCCGAATCCCCGGGCCGGCGACCGGCATGGGTACCTACTGCGACTACGTCTGCGTACCGCAGGACTCCGCCATCACCCTCGTCCCGCCCGGTCTCTCCCTGCGCACCGCCGCGGCGCTGCCGTCCGCCGGGATGGCGGCCGCCCAGATCCTGGAGATCGCTGTGCTCCGCGGCCACGAGAGCCTGCTGGTCATCGGGGCCGCGGGCGGCGTCGGCAGCTGTCTGACCCAGCTCGCGGCGGCCCGCGACGTACGCGTGATCGCGGCCGTGCGCGGCGACGAACGCGGACGGATGGAGGCCCTGGGCGCCACCGCCACGATCGACACCACGGACCGCCCCCTGGAAGCGGCGGTACGGGAGAGCTGCCCGGACGGCGTCGACGCGCTGGTCGACCTGGTCTCCACCACCCCGGACGACTTCGCCGCCCACGCCGCGCTCGTACGCGACCGAGGGATCGCCCTCACCACACGGGGCGTCGCCGCCGGGGCCGCTCTCCCCACGGGCGTGACCGGCATCGACTTCCGGCTCGACCCCTCCCCGGTACTCCTGGACGTCCTGGCCGCGGGCGCCGCCGAGGGCGTACTGCGCGTGCCCATCGACATCGAACTCCCGCTGGAGAAGGCCCCGCAGGCCCTCGACCGCAACCGGACGGGCGGCGCGCGCGGCAAGACCGTCATCGCGCTCTGAAGCCCACGCCGCGCGCACGACCGAAGGAGGCGTCATGGACGACCGGGAACGCGACATCGAGCGCGGCATCGAGCACGACATCATCGACAGCATCGGCGGACTCATCTCTGAGGAGCGGGACCTGCGCAACCGCTCCGACCGGGAATCGGGCCTCACCGATGACGAACGGATCCGCCTGCGTACGGTGGAGGTCCGGCTCGACCAGTGCTGGGACCTGCTGCGACAGCGCCGCGCCCTCAGCGAGTTCGGCGAGGACCCGTCCGCGGCGAAGGTCCGGTCGGCCGCCGAGGTCGAGGGCTACCAGGGCTGACCGAGCGACACAGGGGGACGCGTTGACCGACACGGAGGCCGATTCCGGACGCAGGCGTACCGCCCCACCCCCCTGGCTGCTCAGCGGACTTCGCCCCCAGCCGTCCACCCCCATCGCCCGAGCCGCGGTCGTCCGCGCCTCCATCGCCCTGGCCGCGCCGCTCGCCGTCGGCTTCGCGCTGGACCGGCCCGCGTACGGCGCGCTCGTCTCCATGGGCGCGCTCTCCGGCGTCATCGGCGACACCGCCGACGCATACCGGATGCGCATCCTCAACATCGCCGTACCGCAGCTCTTCGGCGCGCTCGGCATCATGCTCGGCACGCTGGTGTACGGGACCGGCTGGACGGCCGTCGTCGCGCTGACCCTGGTCGGCCTGGTCTCCGGAATGATGTCGACGATCGGCGCCGTCGCCTCCGTGTCCGGGCTGCTGCTCCTGCTCAACGCGGTCGTCGGTGCCGGGCTCCCGATGCCGAACCCCTGGTGGGTGGCGCCGCTGCTGCTGACGGTCGGCGGACTGTTCGTCCTCACCATGACCCTGCTGGCGTGGCCACTGCGGCGGAAACTGCCGGAGCGGGTCGCGGTCGCGGGTACCTACCTCGCGGTCGCCGACCTGCTCGCCGCCGCGGGCACCGACGCCTACGAGGAACGGCGGCAGGCCGTCACCCAGTCCCTCAACACCTCCTACGACCTGATCCTGGCCCGCCGGGCCCGCTACCACGGCCGCAGCGACGCCATGGTGCGGCTGCTCGCCCAGCTCAACGTCGTCATCCCGCTCGTCGAGGCGGCGCCCGCGGTGCATGTCCGCCGCTGCCCGCTCCCGGACGAGATCCCGGCGGCGGTACGTGAACTGGCCGCCGCCGTCGAGGAGAGCCGCACCGGCGGTGCCGAACTCACCCTGCCCGCCCCGGACTCGCCCGCGACCAGGGCGGTCGACGGCGCGCTGCGGCACGCGGCGGTCGTCGTGCACAAGGCCGACCCCGATCCGTACAACGTCGACGACCGGCTCGGCCGCCCCGCCGCGCTCGGGATACGGATCCGGCGGACGACCCGCGACATGCTGCTCTCCGGGGCCTCCTGGCGGTACGGGCTGCGCCTCGCCCTCTGCATCGGCCTGGCGCAGGCACTGACCTCGCTGATCCCGGTACCGCGCTCCTACTGGGTCGCGCTGACGGTCACCTTCGTCCTCAAGCCGGACTTCGGCTCGGTGTTCTCGCGCGCCGTGCTGCGCTCGGTGGGCACGGCGGCCGGTCTCGTGATCGCCGCACCGGTGCTCGCCGCGGTACCGATCGGCTGGTGGGACGTGCCGGTCATGGTGGTGCTCGCGGCGCTGATCCCGGCGCTCACGGCGAAGGGGTACGCCTTCCAGACTGCGGCCATCACCCCGGTCATCCTGCTCCTGTCCGACCTGCTGAACCACCAGGGCTTCCACCTGGTCTGGCCGCGCTTCCTGGACAGCCTGATCGGCTGCGCCATCGTGCTGGTGGCGGGCTATCTGCTGTGGCCGGAGAGCTGGCACGTCCGGGTCGGGCACCGGCTGGCGGACGCGGTCACGGACATCGCCGGCTACGTGGCGTGCGCGTTCGAGCCCGGCGGCTCCGGCGACCGGGCGGAACGGGTGCGGGCCCGGCGCCGCATCTACCGCGATCTGTCGGTCGTACGCTCCGAATTCCAACGCGCCCTGACCGAGCCGCCCCCGGTCGGCACCCGGGCCGCCGCGTGGTGGCCGCTGGTCGTCGCGGTCGAACGCATCGTGGACGCGACGACGGCCGCCCGGGTCCGCGTCGACCACGGCGCACCGGAGCCGCCCGCCGCGGAGGTGGCCGAGGTCCAGCGGCAGTTGCGGGAACTCGCGGACGGCATCCGTGCGAGCGAGGTCCTGGTCGGCGTGCGCGCCGACCTGCCGGGCGACGAGGAGGGGGTACTGGCTCCGCTGCGCCAGGAGGTCGCGGCGGCACGCGCCATCGCGTCACCGCAGCCCCAGCCGTAGCGGCGGTCGTCGCCTCCCCGTGCCCTCGCGGGGCCGGCCGTCAGTCCGTCGGGCCCGGTCCCCGCAGCCGCTCCATCTCCCGTCGGTCCCGCTTCGTCGGCCGCCCCGCGCCCCGGTCCCGTACCGGAACCTGGATCGCCGCCTCGCGTGGCGGCGGGGGCGGACTGTTGTCGACGAAGCACTCCGCCGCCACCGGAGGGCCGACCCTCTTCTTGACGAGCTTCGACACGACGACGATCCGGTCCCGGCCCGCGTGCCGGAGCCGTACCTCGTCGCCGACGCGCAACGCCTGGGCGGGCTTGGCACGCTCGCCGGCGACCTTCACATGACCTGCGCGGCAGGCGGCAGCGGCCTGCGAACGGGTCTTCGTCAGCCGGACCGACCAGATCCAGACGTCGACCCGAACGCTTCCCTCCGCCTGCGGCGCCTCACCGGAAACCATGCAACCGACTCTAGTGCGGCACACGCGTGGGGTCAGGCCGGAGCGGGTCGGGGCGGGAGCGGGTCGGGCCTGGATCGGTCCAGGCCGGGATCGGCCGAAGTCGCCAATGGCCCCACCTGAGTTACGGCTGTCCACCTCACGCCCCACGCGCGTGCGCAGGGCGGAACAACGATGTGACTGACCGTTTGTCAGACACATCGGCCACTCATACCGGCAAGGCGACCCGGGACCGAACAGGCCGCAGGACTCGGCCCGAGCTCGGTTGCGGCACAGTTGTCCCACGGGCGGGCCGCGCCACCGAACGGCCGGATCCGGCCGCTAACCTTACGTATCCGTCCTGGCCAGGGATGAATCCCGCAGGTCGGACATTTATCGCACCCAACTCACGCGAAAGGCCTCGCCCATGGGCATTCGGAGCTTGCTGCGCAAGGTGTTCGGCCGCGACCGCGCGGAGCAGGACGCGTCGGCGCCGGCGCCGACGGCCACAGTCCCGCCCCAGACCGAACGCACCGCGTCCGCGGGGTCGGAGCCGGTCGCGGTCACGGTGGACGAGCCGGCTGCGGAGACCGCCTCGGTGCGCGAAACCGCCCCGGTCGCCAAGGCCTCGGTCCCGGCCCCCGCTTCTCCCCGGTCCACCATCGGCGACAGCGGCCTGGCGTCGGACCTGGTGGCGGCGGCCTTCGACAAGGCGTCCCTCCCCACGGTCCCGGCACAGGGCTCGGCCCCGAAGTCGAAGCCGGTGAAGCCGGCGGAGGCCACAGTCACCGCACCGGAGGCCGACGAGGCCGAAGTCGCGGAGCCGGAGAAGCCGGAGGCCGAGGTCACGGAGCCGAAGGTTTCCGACGCCGAACCGGTGGCCGCGAAGGCCGACGAGGCCGAGGTCACGGAGCCGGTCACCGAGGAGCCGGCGGCCACGCCCGCCGCCGCGGAGGCCGAGACCACGCCCGAAGCCGAGCCGAAGCCCGAGCCCGTCGCCGCCGAGGCCCCCGCCGAGCCCGCCCCGATCACCATCGAAATGGACCCGGAGCCCGAAACGGAACCGGAGCCCACGGCCGACCCGGAACCCGAAACGGAACCCACGCCCGCGCCTGCGCCCGCACCCGCGGCCGACGCCACGCCCGACCCGGAGCCCGAACCGGAACCGGAGCCCGCGCCCGCGCCTGCGGCCGACGCCACGCCCGAGCCGGAAGCGGAGCCCACATCCGCACCCGAACCCGCAGCCGACACAACCCCCGAAGCAGCCCCCGAATCCGCACCGGCACCCGAATCAGCACCGGCGCCGGCCGCCGAAGCCGCTTCGGCCGCCGAAGCCGCACCGGCCGCCGCCGACAAGCCCGCCGTCCCCCTCGCGCGGGTCAAGTCCCGTGCCCCCGGGCTCGTCGACTCGTACAAGGCCGCTCAGGGCGGGCTGAAGGCGCACGGGCTGACCGGGCTGCGCGCCACCGTCTACCTGGTCCTCGACCGCTCCGGCTCCATGCGGCCGTTCTACAAGGACGGCAGCGCCCAGCACCTGGGCGACCGCACCGTGGCCCTCGCCGCGCACCTGGACGAGAGCGCCACTGTCCCCGTCGTCTTCTTCTCGACGGACATCGACGGCACCGGCACGGTCGACCTCGCCGCCCACGAGGGCCGGATCGACGAACTCAACGCGGGCCTGGGCCGCCTCGGCCGTACGAACTACCACCGCGCCGTCGAAGAGGTGGTCGCGCACTACGAGAAGTCGGAAGCGACCGGTCCGGCTCTCGTGATCTTCCAGACGGACGGCCCGCCGGACGCCAAGCAGGCCGCCAAGCAGGCGCTCGCCGATGCCGCGCGGCTGCCGCTGTTCTTCCAGTTCGTCGCGTTCGGCGAGGAGGACGCGAAGGGCTTCGACTTCCTGCGGAAGCTGGACGTCCCGAACGCCGGGTTCTTCCACGCGGGCCCCGCCCCCCGCGAGATCGCGGACACCACGTTCTACCGTGAGGTCCTCGCCGCCCTCCCCGCCTGGATCGCGGACCGCGAAGCGGCGACCGAGGGCTGATCCGCCGGCAGGCGTACGGTCACGGCGAGCCCGCCCTCGGGGCCCGGCACCGCCGTGACCGTACCGCCGTGGGCCACAGCGATAGAACGTACGATCGAAAGACCGAGGCCCGAGCCCGGTCCCATCCGGTCCTTGCCCTCACCCCGCCGGAACGGCTCGAACAGCCCGGGGATGTCCGCCGCGTCCACCACGGGCCCGGTGTTGCGCACCTCCAGCAGCGCCCCGCCCCCGGCCGTCACCAGGGACACCTCCACCGTCCCGTCCGGCACGTTGTACGTGACGGCGTTGGCCAGCAGATTCGCCACCAGCTGGGCGAGCAGCATCCGGTTCCCCCGCACCGCACAGGGTGCGGCGTCGGCCTTCACACCGGGGTGCCGGGCCGTCTCCTCCGCCACCACCTGCGCGAAATCCACCGCTTCCCGCTCGCCCGTCGCCAGCCCGCGCTCGCTGCGCGCCAGGACCAGCAGCCCCTCGATGAGCCGTTCGCTGCGCCGGTTGTTGTCCAGGAGCGTCTGCCGGGTCCGTACGAGATCGTCGGGGGACGGGTCGTCCAGGCCGATCTGGATGGCGGCCCGCTGGGTGGCGAGCGGTGTCCGCAGTTCGTGGGAGGCGTTGGCGATGAACCGGCGCTGGCTGTCGAACGCCTTCTCCAGCCGGGCCAGCAGCGCGTCGAGCGTGTCGCCGAGCTCCCTCAGCTCGTCGTCGGGGCCACTGGACGCGATCCGTTCGTGCAGGGTGTGCTCGGACAGCCGGCGCGCCTTGGCCGTCATGGCGTGGACGGGCCGCAGCACCCGGCCCGCGGTCCACCACCCCACGCCGACCGCGCAGGCCGTCATGACGAGCAGCGCGGCCGCGGACCAGACGAGCAGCTCGTGACCGGCCGCGTCGCTGACGTGGTCCGTGAGGTCGTAGACGGTGGGCGGTCCGAGACTTCGCCGGGTGACGAGGGGGCCGTTCACCGCGTATCCGGGCTGGACGACCGCGGCCGTGCGGGCGATGGCGCGCGCCTGGGAGTCCGTGCCCGCGCGCGAGGCGAGGTTGACGGTGGCGAGCAGCGCCGTCCCGAGCACCAGGAACACCCCGCCGTACACGAGCGCTATCCGGGTCCGGATCGTGGAGTGCTGGACGTGCGGGACGCGAGCGGCGCGCAGAACGCGCGGGAGGCGTGGCGGGCGCTTCACAGGGCGTACCCCACGCCCTGAACCGTACGGATCAGGGCGGGCTCACCGAGCTTGCCGCGCAGCTTGCTCATGCAGACGCGGACGGCGCCGGTGAACGGATCGGCGTTGGCGTCCCAGGCCCGCTCCAGCAGCTCCTCCGCGCTGACGGTCCCGCCGTCGGCCTCCAGCAGCAGCTGGAGCACCGAGAACTCCTTCGGCGAGAGGTCCAGCTCCCGCCCCTCCCGGCAAGCGGTGCGCCGTACGGTGTCGAGCCGGATGCCGTGCCGCTCCAGCTGCGGCGGTACGGGGCGGGCGCTGCGCCGCCGCAGCGCCCGTACCCGCGACACCAGCTCGGGGAACTCGAACGGTTTGCCCAGATAGTCGTCGGCGCCGAGATCGAGCCCCGCGACCCGGTCCTCCATGGACCCGGCGGCGGTGAGCATCAGGATCCTGGTCCGGGACCCGGAGGCGACCAGTCCGCGTGCCACGTCGTCGCCGTGCACCCGTGGCAGGTCACGGTCGAGAACGACGACGTCGTAGTCGTGCAGTCCCAGGTAGGCGAGGGCTGCGTCCCCGCTGTAGACCGTGTCGACGGCGAACCCCGCCCGCCGCAGCCCGGTGGCGACCAGCTCCGCCAGGATCTCCTCGTCCTCGGCGACCAGTACCCGCATCGTGATGTCCCCTGCCTCGTTCACGCGTGTCCACTCCCTCCCAGGATGCGTCTTTGCTACGGGAAGGGATGTTTCGCAAAGGTCTCCGCAGGGGGCGCCACAGGGGTCTGCGCACCCGGGACCCGGTTTATCGGTGTGAGTCGATCTTCCGCAGGCCGTTAGGATTTCGACCATGGCGGCCACTGGATCCGAGAAGCAAGGGGGCGACGGCGTGAAGAGTTTCTACGTATCGACCCCCATTTACTACGTCAACGACGCTCCTCACCTGGGCCACGCCTACACGACCGTCGCAGGCGACGTGCTCACGCGCTGGCACCGCCAGCGCGGCGAGAAGGTGTGGTACCTCACCGGCACGGACGAGCACGGTCAGAAGATCATGCGCACGGCCGAGGCGAACGACGTCACCCCCCAGGCCTGGTGCGACAAGCTCGTCGAAGAGGCGTGGAAGCCCCTCTGGGAGCACCTGAACATCGCGAACGACGACTTCATCCGTACGACGGAGAAGCGGCACACCGACCGGGTGCAGGAGTTCGTGCAGGACCTGTACGACAAGGGCGAGATCTACAAGGGCGGGTACGAGGGCCCGTACTGCGTGGGCTGTGAGGAGTACAAGCTCCCCGGCGACCTCATCGAGGACGAGAACGGCGTCAAGCTGTGCCCGATCCACAAGAAGCCGGTGGAGATCCTCAAGGAGGAGAACTACTTCTTCAAGCTGAGCGCCTACGGCCCGAAGCTGATGGAGTTCTACGCGAACAACCCCGGCTTCATCCAGCCCGAGTCCGCCCGCAACGAGGTCGTGAACTTCGTCAAGCAGGGCCTGCAGGACCTCTCCATCTCCCGTTCGACGTTCGACTGGGGCGTCCCGGTGCCGTGGGACGAGAAGCACGTCATCTACGTGTGGGTCGACGCCCTGCTGAACTACGCCACGGCGGTCGGCTACGGCGCCAACCAGGAGAAGTTCGACGGGACGTTCCCCGCCGATGTGCACCTGGTCGGCAAGGACATCCTCCGTTTCCACGCGGTGATCTGGCCCGCGATGCTGATGGCGCAGGGGCTGCCGCTGCCGGGCCGGATCGCGGCCAACGGCTGGCTGATGGTCGGCGGCGAGAAGATGTCGAAGTCGAACCTGACCGGCATCAAGCCGCAGGACCTGACCTCGCACTTCGGCGTGGACGCGTACCGCTGGTACTTCCTGCGCGCCATCGCGTTCGGCAGCGACGGCTCGTTCTCCTGGGAGGACTTCTCCGCCCGCTACACCTCCGAGCTCGCCAACGACTACGGCAACCTCGCCTCCCGCGTCGCCGCCATGGTCGGCAAGTACTTCGGCGGGGCGCTCCCCGAGGCCACCGCCGCGGGTGACGCCGAGAAGGCGGTCCAGGAGGGGCTGGCGAAGGCCGTCGCCACGGCCGACGAGAAGATCGGCGAGGAGCTGGACTTCCAGGCCGGCATCCTGGCGATCTTCGACTTCGTGAAGCAGGTCAATGGCTACATCACGGAGCAGGAGCCCTGGAAGGTCGCCAAGGACACGTCCCCGGAGGGCCAGGCCCGCCTTGCGACGATCCTCTACACGGCCGCCGAGTCGCTGCGCGGTGTCGCGGTCCTGCTGAACGCCGTGATGCCGGAGACCTCGCAGCAGCTGTGGGACTCCCTGGGCGCCGAGGCGTCCCTGGGCGCGCTGTCCGACCAGCGCGTGCAGGACGCGGGCACCTGGGGCCGGCTCCCGGCGGGCACGACGGTGACGAAGGGCGCGGTGCTGTTCCCGCGCCTGGAGGAGAAGCCGGCGTAACCGGATCCACGCACGGAGAAGGGCCGGGACCGCACGACTCGGGTTCCGGCCCTTTCCGCTGCTCCGCCGCTTCCGGGTCAGCGGACCCAGTTCTTCAGCGGCTCGGTGTCCAGCTCGATGCCCACGGGGTCGGGGAGTTCCACGGACTTCCCGTACGGCACCGTCGCCACTTGCTCGTACCGCACGCCGTCGGGCTGCGAGTGCACCTTGACCTCGCAGGTGTCGCGGTCGATGAGCAGATAGACGGGAATGCCGGTCTCGGCGTACGCACGCGGCTTCTCGACGCGGTCCCGGCGGTCGGTGTCCTCGTCGTACGAGGTGACCTCGACGACCATCAGGACGCCGTCGGGACTGGCCCACTCGCCCTGGCCGACGAAAGCACCGCTGTGGGCGAGCACACCATCCGGGCGGGCATTGCCCTTACGGTACGTCTCGATCCGGAGCCCCTGCTCGGCATAGAGCCAACGCCCCGGATCGGCCTGCATGCACAGCCGCGTCAGCCACTCGATGATCCGCCCGTGGTCCCCGTCCGGCACAGCCTTGACCCCCAGTTTCCCGTTCACGAACTCCAGACGCAGCGCTTCGTCGGCACGTATGGCGTGACGGGCGAGGTCCTCGAAGACCTCCTGGGTCAGCACACTCTCCTCAACCACACTCATCACTGCCTCCTGAAGGAAACCGGGCTGCGTCCAGCGTACGGGCGCCCCACCCGGCCCGTACCCGGTTCACCGCTCCAGCGCCTCCACGTCCCCCATCACGACGACCGGCTTCTTCTGGGGGTCGAGAAGGCGGAGCAGTTCCCTCATCCGGTCCTCGGGGAGGGAGATGCAGCCCTGGGTCGGGCCGCCGTGGTCCGCATGGATCCAGATGCCGCCACCCCGTTCCTTGCCCAGCGGACGCTCCGGGTCCAGGGGGGAGGTGCCGGGGGTCCGGTTGTAGTCGACGGCGACGACATAGTTGAAGGAGCCTTCGAGGGACTCCCCGTCGAACCCCTCGCCGCTCACGGCGAACGACGGGCTCTGGTTGTACGGGAACATGGTGCCCGGGGGTTCGAGCAGGCCGCCCGCGGCTGTCAGCCCGTAGACCCCGACCGGGGTGCGGAGGTCGTCCTCCCAGTGCTCGTCCGTCCAGCCGTTCAGGGCGTTGCGGGCCGGCCAGCGGTCCGTGGCCGCGCGCCAGCCCCGGGCGGGATCGTCACGGGTGTAGAGGACCGCGGTGGACAGGCTGGAATTGTAGAAATCGCCGGAAATGACGAGCGCCTGCCGGGAGTCCGCCGGGACCTCGGCCCGCATCTGCGGCCCCAGCGCGGGGATCTCCCGGGGACGGAGGCGTGGGGCCGCCGGGGCGGGAGCGGCCTTGCCCCGTATCCCCTCGGCCTGCGGCCCCCCGACACCGGCGGAGGCCGAGGCGGAGGCCGAGGCGGAGGCCGAGGCGGAGGCCCGGACCTTGCGGGTGGCGATGTCGGATTCGGAGGTGTTGTCGCAGGCGGTGAGCAGCAGGATCGCGGCGACGCAGGTGCCGGCGCGGACGGCGTACGGGGGACGCCGGGCGGCCGACGGACGGGATATGGACACGGGCACTCCTCAGCGGTCGTGGACGCAGGCTGTTCAGGCGGGCTCCCCGTCACGCTTCGTCCCGCCGGAATCCAGTTAACGCCGCGACTCGCCGACGCGAATCCGCACGAGGGCCATACGGCCGTACCACCCGCAGGGCACCCCTGCGCGAAGGGCCCGGAACCGCTGGTCGTCCACGCGGGTTCCGGGCCCTTCGTCTCCGTCGGGGGAGAGCAGGCGGCTGAGGCCCGGTCAGAGGTCCGTGCCGTCGTGCGTCTCGTCCGGGTCCACGCCCATCGTGATCGAGCCGACGACACCGCGCGCCATGTGGCGCTTGCGGTAGGAGAGCTTCATCAGCCCGCCAGTGACCCCGCTCCGGTCGTAGATGGTGTCCTCGGTGAGGGTGGTACGGGTGGTGGTGCTGGTCGAGTACGGCTCGATCTCCGCCGAGTCGAGGACCGCCGACTCCGCGAAGAAGAACTGCCCCGTGTGGCAGGTGTGCCCGCCCTCGTACCCGGCGTCGGTCATCTTCCCGCCGACGTGCACCTTGGTGTGGATGTGCACGCAGCGCCCCTGGTACCAGCCCGGGAAGATCGTCCTGAAGTCCACGTACCCGTGTTTGTCGGTGAGCTGGGTGCCCCTCAGGTACCGCGCGTCATCGGTGGGCTCACTGTGCCCGCCGCCGGGTGCGCCGCCGGGACCGCCGGACGGGGGAGCGCCGGTGGGGGCGTCGGTCGGCGCACCGGTCGGCGGCGTGCCCCCGTCGCCGGGGCCACCGGGTCCCCCCGGCCCGCCGGAGCTCATCGCCTCGTAACCCGAGTAGACGCCGAGCGCGTCGCAGTGCCAGATGTCGACGGCCGCGTGCGCGACCGGCCTGCAGGTGTCGGAGTCGATCACCTTGAGCCGGAGGGTGAGCGGGATGCCCTCCTTGTCCTCGGTGATGTCCTTCCGGAACTTGTCGGCGTCGATGTAGTACGGCCCCTCGGTGGTCTCCGAGGTGAGCCGGTAACACGCCTCGCCGTGTCCGCCCCCGGACTTCTTGGCACCGGTCGTGTCTTCATCGGCCGAGGCACTGGCAACGGCGCCCGCCCCGATCCCGGCGGCCACGATCACCGCCCCTCCGGCGAGCACCACCCGGCGGCGGGACATGTCCTTCTTGTGTGCGGGCCCTTGAGTCTCTGTCATGAACGCCGAGGCTAGACAGGGAAGTTGAGAGACAGGTGGGTGTGAGCTGTGAGTTGCTGTGAGCTCCGGACGTCACGCCTCGCCGAGCCGCCCACCCTTCACGCCACTCAGGAGCCGGTCCAGCTGGGCCGGGGTGATCGCCAGCTCCGTACCGGGGTCGTCGCTCTCGCGGAGCCGTATCAGGCCTTCGGTGGCGGCGAGTTCGACGCAGTTGGAGGAATCGCCCCCGCCCGAGAACGAGGACTTCTGCCACACGATTCCCTTTGTCATGCCGGGACCTTTCACATGCTCCGCACAAGGCGATGGATGAAGTCCCTCGACTCTATGACGCCCAACGAGACCGTCTCCAGCTTGCGCAGGACCTCGCGGTAGCGGCAGAGCTGTGCATGCGCGTCAAGAAATGCGCCGCCGTGCGGGGTGTCCAGGAGCACGGTGTCGAGCGACGGCACCGGCCCGCCCGCATACACCAAGGGATCCCCCATTCCTGCGAACCCGTCCAGGTCGAAGGGAATGACCCGCACCGTCACCTGCGGCAGCTCGGACTGGTCCAGGACGTGCAGAAGCTGGCCTCGCGCGACCTTGTCGTCGGCGACCCTGATCCTCAGAGCAGCTTCGTGAATCACCGCTTCGTAATGGCCCATCCGCCCCTCGGCGAGAGCCTCCTGCCGCCTCAGCCGGAACCGCACCCGCACCGCCAGTTCCTCCTCGGACAGCGCCGGCACCGTCGCGGAGAAGATGGCCCGGACCTGCTGCTCCGTCTGCAACAGCCCCGGCACATGCACGGTCTCGAAGTTCTTCACCCAGGCGGCATGGTGCTCAAGCTCGGCCAGGTCCAGGTATCCGGAGGGCACCTGTTCCCGGTACTCCTCCCACCATCCGCGTACGCGCTCGACAGCCATGCCCGCCAGGGCATCGATCAGCGCGACATCGTCACACGCGTAGTGGCTGGCCAGGTGGCGCACGCGCTCAGCACTGACACCGACCCTGCCCGCCTCCATGCTGGACATCTTGCTCTCGGCCACGCCCATGGCCCTTGCGGCATCACGACCGGTCAGACCAGCCCGCTCCCGAAGCTTGCGCAACTCGGCCCCCAAGCGTTCCTGGCGTGCCGTGATGACGCTCCTACCGGGCATGTTGCCTCCCATTCAGGCGAGTTGACCGTATGAGTATCACAGCTCCGCTTGACCGGGGGAAAGCTTTACCCCTACCTTCAGTGACGTGCCGCACACGCTGCGAAACGCCGGGACCCCGGAAGCGCACCGCCCCGCCCTGCCATGACGGGTACGACATGCCACCGCCCGCAGTACGCCGCGCCCCACAACTACCCGCGCACCAAACGGAGTTCCCGTATGCCGAACTCGCCTGTGAGTACCGACGCCCCCTGGGAGTACACGCTGTACATCCCCCACGACCCCCGCGCGGTCACGGTCTCCCGCCGCACTCTGCGTCTGATCCTCACCCTGCACGATCTGCTCCCCCTCTCCGAGACCGCCGAACTCGTCGCCGGCGAACTGGTCGGCAACGCGGTACGCCACACCAAGGGCCCGGCCGCCTTACGTCTGCGCTGGGCGGGCCGCGTACTGCGCATCGGCGTCTGGGACGCGGACCCGACCCCACCGACGCCACCGCTCCACCCCTCCGTGGAAGCCGAAAGCGGACGCGGCCTCGACCTGATCCGCAACTGCACTGACGGCTGGGGCTGGTATCCACTCAGCAGCAGCGGCGACTCCGGCAAGTTCGTCTGGTGCGAACTACTGGCTTCGTAACGTTCAACCATGCGGCGTCACACAGCTCGGCTGCAGGGTGGTGACCCGCCGTTGCGAGCAATCCGGCGACCGTAGGACAGATCCGCAATCTGCCGCAATCCCCACACGGGTGTCGACCATCCGTCGCATCCTGGTCGTTCAATCAGCGCAGATAGAGGGCGACATGACACTCAAATTCATCGGCACCACCAGTGACGACGGTGATTGCCCCACCCTTTACGAGGTCGAGGAGACCGGCGACATCGTCGTCCAGGGTGACAGGCTCACCGACCCCGAGCACCTGGCGCAGCTCCGCGACGTGAAGTCTTCGGAGACGTTCGTTGTGATCCCCCGGGAACTTCTGACCCGCTTCGCGTCCAAGGAGTGACATGCCGGACCTGACACCCTTCAAGGAGGCCGCGCACCTCTTCGAGGACTTCGAACACACCGCTTGGCGGCTGGAGACACGCCGAGGCTACGCGTCCGACCGTAACGGGCCGAACTGGAGCCGCTGGCGGAGCGGCGAGGACGTCAGCCAGGACCCGCCGGACGCCTGGCGGCAGAATGTAGCAGTGAAGACAGCTGCTGGGGCACGGTTCGAGCGGGTGCGCCTGGTCGACGACCCGCCCACTCCTGGACAGCAGTTCCTTCTCGCGCGAGCGCCCAGGAACGTGGCAGCGGGTGAGGACATCCGCAACCTCTACCGAACAGACGCCGCCCGGATCGGCCTGCCGGACTACGACTTCTGGCTGTTCGACTCCCGCACCGTGATGCGATTCGTCTTCGATGACGACGACACCACTCTGGGCGTGGTGCTCACGGACAACCCGGCCGAGGTGCTGTCAGCGTGCCAGGCCCGCGATGCCGCTTGGCATCATGCGATTCGTACCGCCGACTTCGCCAGGGCGGTACGTTCCAGCGTGTGAGCACCGACTTTCAATCCGCTCGGGTCGCCCTCGGTGCGCGGCTCCGTGAGCTGCGCACCGAAGCCGGCTTTGACGGCAAGGGCGTAGCTGAAGTGCTCGGGCTGGCAGCGCTCGAAGGTGTCGCGACTGGAGAACGGGAAGCAGACCCCTTCGGCCACTGATCTCGTGGCTTGGTCGCGGGCAGTGGGACGCCCCGAGTCATTCGAAGAGCTGAAGGGGCGCCTGGCCGGGCTGGAGACTCAGTACCGCTCCTGGCGTCGGCAACTGGCCGGAGGTCACCGGGCCCGGCAGGAGCTGGCCATCGCGGAAACAACGGCGACGCGGGTGATTCGAGGGCTGGAAGTCTCCCGCATTCCTGGTCTGTTCCAAACGGCGGACTACGCCCGGCACGTGTTCCAGGCGAACGCGGAATTCCGGCAGTCCCCCCGGGACATCGAGGACGCTGTGCGAACCCGCATCCGCCGCCAGGATGTGTTGTATGAGCGGGGCCGTCAGTTCCGGTTCCTCGTCTGGGAGGGTGCCCTCCACGTCCTCACCTGCCCGCGCGAGGTCATGGCCGCACAGCTTGAGCGGCTTGCAGGTCTGATCGGCCTCGACACGGTCGAGATCGGTATCGTCCCGTTCGGCGTGCAACTGCGGCGGGCTCCGACCCACGGATTCTGGATCTACGACCAGCGACTCATCATCATCGAGACGATCAATGCCGAAATGTGGCTCGACGACGAGGAGAACATCGCCTTGTACGAGCGAGCATGGAACTGGCTGTCCGAGGCCGCGGTTCACGGCCCGCAGGCGCGGCGTCTGATCGGCCGGGCAAGGGCCTCTTTGGACCTCGCCTGAGCAACCGCACCCAACCCGCAGACCAGCGTGCGCAATCCCACGCAATCGGCGGGCACGGATACTGCCGGCGTCCCTACGGTGCTGCTCATGCCCCCGAGGGCGCGCGGTCCGGGTGCGGACCTGCCGCTGCTGCCCCGCCTGCCGAAAGGCCACCCGTGATCACGCTGAAGAAACCCGCGCCGGACGCCGCGTACAAGACGCTCCTCGGCCACACCCTGATCTGCGGCAGCTGCCGCACTGGAGCCCCTTGCCCCACAGTCGTACGGCTCGGCCGTGCCTGGCGGAAAGCCCGCCGGTGATGTGCGACCGCTGCCACCAGCCCATGACCCGCGAGGAGTCGAATCCGTACGAGATGCCCGGTGCGTCCGGTCCCGGCATCACGATCTACGTCCACAAGCAGGACTGCTCCATGCCCCGCGCGGCCCGGCCGCGCACGTATCACTAGGCACCGGGCACCGGCCCACGCAGCGGGCGCCCACAGCTGCCCGCGCTCCAGCGCCGCCTCGGTCGCGTCCGATGACTCATCACGCAGCCGAGGCGGATCACAGAAGATCCGGCATCAAACCGAGGAGGAACAGTGAACGCCAGCACTCCGTGGATCACCCAGGCCGACAGTGGCAACCCGCAGGACGACAGCGACTCGGGCAACAAGCACGGCGGGGGAGGCTCGGACGAGGGCGGCAACACTTCGGACGGCCAGGGCCCGGCGGACGGCAAGTGACCGAGCACGACATCGAGGAGGTCGGCCCGGGTGGGCTGGCCTCCGTGCTCGCGGAGAAGGGCGCGCTGTCCGCGGACTGGCTTCCGGCGTTCACGGAGGTTCCCCGTGACTCGTTCGTGCCCGACAGGGTGTGGCCGGGCCAGGCGAGCGGCACGCGCCAGGGCGAGTGCGTCGACCGGAACGCGGACCCGATCGGATGGTGGGGAAAGGTCTACTCGGACATTCCCCTGACGACGCAGTGGGACGACAGCGCCCAGGCGGGCCCGGACAAGGGCCGGTCGCCCACGTCGTCCAGTTCCATGCCCAAGATGGTTTTCTCGATGCTCCGCGAGCTGAGCGTCGAGCGGGGAAACCGGGTCCTGGAGATCGGGACCGGCACGGGGTGGAATGCCGCGCTGCTCTCACATCGGCTCGGCCCCGACAACGTCGTGACGATCGAGGTCGACCCGGCCGTCGCGGAGGAGGCCCGGCGCCGGTTCGCCACGTCGGGGCTCACGCCGGTGTCCGTCGTGGGTGACGGTGCGAAGGGCTACGCCGAGGGCGGCCCGTACGACCGGGTGATCGCGACCTGTTCGATCGCCACTGTCCCCTACGCGTGGGTGGAGCAGTCACGGCCCGGTGCGGTCGTGGTCGCTCCGTGGGGGCCTGCGTACGGCGGGCAGGGGATCGTCCGGCTGACGGTCGGCGACAGTGGTTCGGCGCAGGGGCCGTTCGTCGCGTCCTCGTTTCATGCGCTTACGGGACCAACGCGAGACCTTCCCGCCGACGCGTGACTACCTCGGCGACGAGGAGTGGCCGGCGCGCGGCGACAGAGGGGTGTCGAGCCTTTCGCCCGACGACATGGGCGGCTGGCATCACATGTTCACCCTGGGCGTGCGGGTACCGGACCTGTTCTGTCGCGTGGACCGGGGAAAGAAAGGCGCCTATCGGCTGTGGCTGTTCGACATGGCCGGATCGTCGTGGGCCACCGCCGACTTCGAGAGAGGGCGCTCCGAGTACGACATCGTGCAGTCGGGCCCGCGTCGTCTGTGGAACGAGGCCGAGATCGTCATGCGGTGGTGGAAGGAGCAGGGGGAACCGGGATTCGAGCGGTACGGGCTCACGGTCAGCCCTCGGTGGGGTCAGCAGGTCTGGCTCGACGATCCCGCGAACCTCGTGCCCGTGCGGGTGTCGTAGACCTCCGCCGAGTCCCGTGTCCGCGCCGGCGATCTGCACCCCGCGCACGCGGGGTTCGGCTCCGCTCACTTCGAACAACTGCGTTTCTTGGCTGGTTTCAGCAGCCGCTGGGCCCGGCGCGCGGGCGAATGTTCACAAGAATTGACGTTGCGGTGCTCGCGCAGTCGGCCCGGTGTGATGATCACTCAGCGGTCTCGCACCCTGGCACCCAGACGGCGGCCCCGAGGCCGCACCGCGGCAGCGGACCGACGGAAGGGACACGGCGTGCGCAGACTCGTCCACTACATCGCCACCACTCTCGATGGCTTCATCGCGGGCCCGGACGGCGCGGACCCCACCGGTCCGAACGGCTTCTGGCCCATACCGGCGGACTACATCCAGCATCTCGTGGCCGAGTATCCGGAGACGCTGCCCGTCCAGGCTCGGCAGGCACTGTCCGTCACTGCGGGGGGCACGCACTTCGACACGGTGCTTGAGGGGCGGCGCAGCTATGAGATCGGCCTTGCGGCCGGAATCACCGATGCCTACCCCCACCTGCGTCACCTGGTATTTTCCCGGACCCTGACCGTGAGCCCGGATCCGGCCGTCGAACTGGTCGCCGACGACCCCGTGGCGACCGTGCGCGAGCTCAAGCAGCAGGACGGCAAAGACATCTGGCTGCTCGGTGGCGCCGAGCTGGCGGGCTCCCTGTACACCGAGATCGACACGCTGATCCTCAAGATCGGCCCGCTGACCATCGGCGACGGAATCCCGCTGTTCTCCCGCAAGGCCACCTTCGACCCGCACACCTGGACACTCACCGACCACACCGTCCTCAAGAGCGGCGCGGTGTTCCTCACCTACACGCGCATCAGCAGCTGAGCGCTCCGGGCGGGCGGCGCCGGCGAGGCCGGGCGCGGGCGCGCTCAGCGAACAGCCCCCGGCCATCCGGCCGGGGGCTGTTTCACGTGGAACCGGGACAAGCGGCGTGCGGCTACTTCTCCGTCTTGTCCTTCGCCGACGCGGCCGGCTTGCGGAGCTGGATGTTCAGTTCGCGCAGGCGGGACTCGTCCAGCTCGGTCGGGGCGCCCATCATCAGGTCCTGGGCGTTTCCGTTGAGCGGGAAGGCGATCGTCTCGCGGATGTTGGGCTCGTCGGCCAGCAGCATCACGATGCGGTCGACGCCCGGGGCGATGCCGCCGTGCGGCGGGGCGCCGAGGCGGAAGGCGCGGAGCATGCCCGCGAACTCGTGCTCGACGGTCTCGCGGTCGTAACCGGCGATCTCGAAGGCCTTGAGCATCACGTCGGGCTCGTGGTTACGGATGGCGCCGGAGGACAGCTCGATGCCGTTGCAGACGATGTCGTACTGCCAGGCGAGGATGTCCAGCGGGTCCTTCTCCTCCAGGTCCTTCATGCCGCCCTGGGGCATCGAGAAGGGGTTGTGGGAGAAGTCGATCTTGCCGGTGTCCTCGTCCTTCTCGTACATCGGGAAGTCGACGACCCAGCAGAACCGGAAGACGCCCTCCTCGAAGTGGCCGGCGCGCTTGGCGGCCTCGACGCGGACGGCGGACATGATCTTGGAGACCTCGTCGAACTCGCCCGCGCCGAAGAAGACCGCGTGGCCGGGGACGAGGGACAGACGCTCGGTGAGGGTCTTGACGTCGGTCTCGGTGAGGAACTTGGCGATCGGGCCGGTCAGGCCGCCGTCCTCGCCGACACGGACCCAGGCCAGGCCCTTGGCGCCGTGCTGGACGGCGTAGTCGCCGAGGCCGTCGAAGAACTTCCGGGACTGGCCCGCGGTGTCCGGGACCGGGAGGGCGCGGACGTGCTTGCCGGCGAACGCCTTGAACTCCGAGTCGGCGAAGATGTCGGAGATGTCGACCAGTTCCAGCTGGGCGCGCAGGTCCGGCTTGTCGTTGCCGTACTTCAGCATCGCCTCGCGGAACGGGATGCGCGGGAACGGCGAGGTGACGTGGCGGCCGTTGCCGAACTCCTCGAAGAGCTCGGTCATCAGCTTCTCGATCGGCCGGAAGACGTCCTCCTGCTCGACGAACGACATCTCGACATCGAGCTGGTAGAACTCGCCCGGCGAGCGGTCGGCGCGGGCGTCCTCGTCGCGGAAGCAGGGCGCGATCTGGAAGTAGCGGTCGAAGCCGGAGATCATCAGCAGCTGCTTGAACTGCTGCGGGGCCTGGGGCAGGGCGTAGAACTTGCCCGGGTTCAGGCGGGACGGGACGACGAAGTCACGGGCGCCCTCGGGAGAGGTCGCGGTGAGGATCGGGGTCGCCATCTCGTTGAAGCCGAGGGCCACCATCTTGGCGCGGATGGAGGCGATGACGGCCGAGCGCAGCATGATGTTGCGGTGCATGCGCTCACGGCGCAGGTCGAGGAAGCGGTACTCCAGGCGCCGCTCCTCGTTGACCCCGTCCTCGGCGTTGATCGTGAAGGGCAGCGGGGCGGCCTCGCCCAGCACCTCGACCTCGGTGACCTCGATCTCGATCTCGCCGGTCGGGAGCTCCGGGTTCACGTTGTCGGCGCCGCGCGCGGAGACCTTGCCGTCGATCCGTACGACGGTCTCCTTGGTGAGCTTCGCCAGGGCCTCGTTGCCGGGGGTGCCGGGACGGGCGACGAGCTGCACCAGACCGTAGTGGTCGCGCAGATCGATGAAGAGGATGCCGCCCAGGTCTCGGCGATTGTGCAGCCAGCCGCTCAGCCGGACGTCGGTGCCGACGTCAGAGGCGCGGAGCTCGCCGCAGGTGTGTGACCTGTACCGATGCATTCTCGTTCATCCAGTCTTCGCGGTTCGGGGTGGATTCAGCCTCCCCAGGCTACCGCCCGCACCCGCATCGAATCATTGACATTGACATTTCAAGATCATCCGGACGGGACGGGCGGGCTCCGGCCCCGTGACCGGACGGGACGTGGACTGCCGCCCTCGGTGGCGTTCGCGGCGCAGACCTTCTTAAAGTGGGGCAATGCGCACCGAGGACGTCCTGGCCGCGACCGCGACCGGTCTGTGGCGCTGGGACAACGCAGCCGGGACCGTCACGCTCGATGCCGAGGCGGCCCGGCTGCTTGAGCTGCCCGCCGCGGCCGGTGTCTTCCGCGAGTCCGCGGTGCGTTCCCGTTTCCATCCGGTCGACTGGAACGAGATCTACGGAGTGGTGAATCTCGCGGTCGCCGAGGGCACCCTCGCCGAGGCCCGGCTGCGGATCGTGGACGAGCACGGCCGGGTGCTGCGTACCGTGCGCAGCCGTTCCAAGCCGTTCCCGCCCGAGGCGCCCGGCAGCACGTCCTACGTGCTGGTCGGCACGCTCCAGGAGGTCGCCGAGCCGCAGCCGGGCACCACCGGGGCGCACACCCCCATCACCGGGGACTGGCGCCGCTCGCGTGAGGCGTTCCTGCTGGACGCGGGCCGGGCGCTGGCCGAGGCCCGGTCGACCGCGGAGGTGCTGCGGGTCGCCGCCTCGCTGTCCATGCCCGGGTTCTCGCCGGACGGCCTGGCGGTCTTCGGTATCTCGGGCGAGCGGCTGACGATCATCGGGCACCACGGACACAGCGCGGGAGACGAAGGTCCGTTCAACGACATGCCGCTGGAGACCGACTATCCGGCCGCCGAGGTCGTACGGACGGGACGCGCGATCTACCTGCCCTCTGCCGAGGAGTACAGCCGCCGCTACCCGGCCACCTGGCCGCTCGCCAGCCGTTTCGGCCGCCGCTCCTGGGCCTTTCTGCCGCTGATCGTGGCAGGGCGGACCATGGGTGCCTGGATGGCCGGCTTCCGGCACCCGGTGTCGTTCTCGCCGGACGAGCGTGCCGTACTGACGACCGTGGCCCGGATGCTCGCCCAGGCCCTGACCCGTGCCGGGGTCGCCGAGACGGAGCGCGAGCTGTCGCTGGGACTCCAGCGCTCGATGATGCCGTCGCTCGGCCCCGAGATCCCGGGGATGACGGTCGCCGCCCGCTACGTCCCGACGGGTGGCGGGCTCCAGGTCGGCGGCGACTGGTACGACCTGATCCCCCTCCCCAATGGCCGCATCGCCCTCGTGATCGGTGACGTCCAGGGCCACGACGTGCGCGCCGCGGGCCTGATGGGCCAGTTGCGGATCGCCCTGCGCGCGTACGCCTCCGAGGGCCATCGCCCGGACGCGGTGCTCTCCCGCGCGTCCCGGTTCCTCTCCGGCCTCACCGACGCGTACGAGGGCGGGGCGGGGACGGGGGCGCGCTTCGCGACCTGTCTGTACGCGGAGGCCGACCCCGAGACCGGCGTTCTCGACATCGCGCGGGCCGGGCACCCCGATCCGGTGGTGATGACCGCCGACGGGACCGCGATGATCCGCCAGACCGAGGGCGGGCTGCCGCTCGGCATCGAGGCGGACGCCGACTACCCGACGACCCGGCTCACCCTGGAGGCCGGAGAAACGATCATGCTCTGCACCGACGGGCTGATCGAGACCGGCGGCCACGATCTGGCGACCGGCTGGATCCGGCTGCGACCGATCCTGGAGCAGCACACGGACGACCTGGAGAAGCTCGCCGACGCCCTCGTGCAGGCCGTGCACGGGCCGACGTCGCACTACACGACGGGGCCGCTGGCGGACCGCCGGGAGGACGACATCGCGGTGCTGCTGCTGCGGCGCGACGGGGCGACGCCGAAGGAGACCGCGCGGCGCACCGCGCTGACCATCGCGCAGGCGGAGCCGGAGCGGATCGCGGCGGCCCGGCAGCATCTGCGGGAACTGCTCCACGACTGGGCCGATCCGGAGCAGGTCGACGCGGCGGTGCTGATGATCTCCGAGATGGCCACCAATGTGCTCGTCCACACGGACGGGGACGCGCTGATGGTCGCCGAGGCGACGGGGGAGCCCGGGGAACGGCGGCTGCGGGTGGAGGTGGCCGACGCCAGCGACGAGCTGCCGCACCGTCGGCGGCCCGGGGAGATGGCTTCCAGCGGGCGGGGGCTGGTGCTGATGGAGATGCTCGCCGATGCGTGGGGGGTGGATCCGCAGGGGGCGGGGAAGTCGATCTGGTTCGAGCTGTACGAGCCGGGGCCGGACGAGGCGGGCTGAGAGCCGGGTCGTCGCCTTCGCGGCTTCCGCGTGAACGGTCGCGTCCGCACGGGCTCTTCCCGTGAACGGTCCCGTCCGCACGGGCTTCGGCCTGAACGGTCCCGTCCGCACGGCCTCTCCCCCTGGGCGGTCACGCCCTCACAGGCTCTCCGCGTCGGCGATTCCGCCCTCACAGGCTTCGGCCTGAACGGTCACGCCCGCAGGGGCTCTTCCCGTGAACGGTCACGCCCGCACGGGCTTCCGCCGCAGCGGTTCCGCCCTCGAACGCTGGACGGGCGAGGACGGGCCGGCGCCGTCCGGTCCAAAAGGACGTCGGCCGCCCGGTCCAAAAGGACGTCGGCCGCCCGGTCAGGCGTCGGGCGGGGCCGGGGAGCGCGCCGGGCCACCCGGCTCGCCGCCCTCGCCCTCCGCTCCCCGCTCCCCCCGCAGTTCGCCGACGATGCCGAAGGCCGCCGCGCAGACCGGCACCGCGAGCAGCATGCCCAGCAGTCCCGCCACGCTGGCGCCCGCGGTGATCGCGATCATGATGGTGGCGGGGTGCATCTGGACCGTACGGCTCTGGATCATCGGCTGCAGGACGTGGCCCTCCAGCACCTGCACGGCGAGCACCACCCCCAGCGCCCAGAGTGCGATCACGAACCCCCGGTCGGCGAGCGCCACCAGTACCGCGACCGCGCCGGAGATGAAGGCCCCGAGATAGGGGATGTAGGCGCCGACGAAAACCAGCGCACCGAGCCCCACCGCGCCGGGGACGCTCAGGATCAGCAGGCCGACGGTGATGCAGGTCGCGTCGATCAGGGCGATGAACGTGGTGCCTCGCATGAAGCCCTGGACGGCTTCGAAGGCCCGCCGCCCCATGGCCTCGACCTGGTCCCCGGTGCCGCGCGGGGCGATCGAGTGGGCGAGGCCCGCGGCCCGGTCGGAGTCGCGCAGGAAGAAGAAGGTCAGCAGGAGGGCGAGGATGCTGGTGGCGATCAGCGAGCCGATCAGGCTGATCCCGGAGAGGAGTCCGCCCGCCGCGCTCGCGCCGAACTTCTCGAAGAGTGTGCGGGCGTTGGCGATGAGGTCGTCCACATTGGTGTTCTTGCTGATCCCGAAGTGGTCGACGACCCACTGCCCGGCGTCCTTCAGCGAGCGGACGATCTGGTCGCCGGTGTCCACGAGCGCGGTGACGACGATGTATCCGGCGCCGCCGACCACCGCGACGAGCAGGGCGCAGGTGAGCCCCGCGGCCAGTGAGCGGTTCAGTCCGCGGCCGGTCAGCCAACGATGGACCGGCCCGAGCAGCGCCGTGCCGAGCAGCGCGAGCAGCACGGGGGTGACCGCCGTCTTGAAGATGACGCACAGCCAGACGGCGACCGCCGCGACCCCGGTGACGAGGAGAACGACACCGCACCAGGCGGCGGCACGCCGCGCGCCGTCGGGCAGGAGGGGTTTGGGGGTCTGCACCCTCCCACCCGATCACGGCGCGGGTGCGATGTCCCGCTTGCGCGGCCGTACGGGTGACGGACTGTCACACGCCGGCCTCGCGGGTCACATTCCGTGGACGGCGGGCACCGTGCCGAGGCGGCCGGCCTGGAAGTCCTCGAACGCCTGCTTCAGTTCGGCCTGGCTGTTCATCACGAACGGCCCGTAGTGCGCCATGGGCTCGCGGATCGGACGGCCGCCGAGCAGCACGACCTCCAGGTCCGGGGTGTTGCCGTCCTGCTGCTCGTCCGCGCGGACGGTCAGCGAGGAACCGGCGCCGAAGACCGCGGTCTGCCCCATGTGGACGGGGCGGCGCTCCGTACCGACGGTGCCGCGCCCGGCGAGCACGTACGCGAGTCCGTTGAAGTCCTCGCGCCACGGCAGGGTCACCTCGGCACCGGGACGGACGGTGGCGTGGATCATCGTGATCGGGGTGTGGGTGATGCCGGGACCCTCGTGCCCGTCGAGCTCACCGGCGATGACGCGGAGCAGCGCGCCGCCGTCCGGGGAGGCGAGGAGCTGGACCTGACCGCCGCGGATGTCCTGGTAGCGGGGGGCCATCATCTTGTCGGCCTTGGGCAGGTTCACCCAGAGCTGGAGGCCGTGGAAGAGGCCGCCCGACATCACCAGGGACTCCGGCGGGGCCTCGATGTGCAGGAGGCCGGACCCGGCGGTCATCCACTGGGTGTCGCCGTTGCGGATGGTGCCGCCGCCACCGTTGGAGTCCTGGTGGACGAAGGTTCCGTCGATCAGGTACGTGACGGTCTCGAAGCCGCGGTGCGGGTGCCAGGGGGTGCCCTTCGGCTCTCCGGCCGCGTACTCCACCTCGCCCATCTGGTCCATCATGATGAACGGGTCGAGGTACTTGTAGTTGATCCCGGCGAACGCGCGGCGAACCGGGAAGCCCTCCCCCTCGAATCCGCTCGGCGCCGTGGTGACGGCGAGCACGGGACGGGCCTTGGCGTCGCCCGAGGCGGCGACCTTGGGCAGGGTCAACGGGTTTTCGACGGTCACTGCGGGCATGGGAGCCACCTCCGGGATTGTCCTGAGCCCAATTTAGTTGAATGGTGAACATCCTGCAAGGCGTCATTCATTCCCGCGCGCCGCCCGGACGACGAGAAGGGGCCCGTACCTGGCGGTACGGGCCCCTTCGGGAACGAAGAGCGGATCTCAGCCGTACATACGGCGCATCGCGAAGTCGACCATCTGCTCCACGGCCTTGGCGTCGAAGACCATGCGGTGCTCACCCTCCATGTCGAGGACGAAGCCGTACCCGGTCGGCAGCAGGTCGATCACCTCGGCCCCGGTGATCACGAAGTACTTGGACTCCTTGCCCGCGTACAGCCGGAGCTCCTTGAGCGTGGTGAACATCGGGATCACCGGCTGCTGGGTGTTGTGCAGCGCGAGGAAGCCGGGGTTGTCGCCGCGCGGGCAGTAGACCTTCGACGTCGCGAAGATCTGCTGGAAGTCCTCGGCGGACAGCGAGCCGGTGGTGAAGGCGCGTACCGCGTCCCCCAGGGAGGGCGGCGAGGGCTCGGGATACAGCGGCTGCTCGCCGTAGCCGCCGCCCATCTGCTGCTGTGCACCCGGGTTCTGGTCGTAGCCGTACATACCGCAAAGAGTAATCGGCCACATCGGGCCCTTGAGGGGTTGCGTCTTATTACTGGCGGGTAGCATCATCGTAGAGGTCAGCTGATATACCCACGCCAGCTCGTCGCCCACCCGGCCCGCACCCCCTCCCCGGGGCGCCGCGCGCCACTGCTATTGATTACGGAGCCTTCCATGGGGCACTACAAGTCGAATCTCCGCGACATCGAGTTCAACCTCTTCGAGGTCCTCGGGCGCGACAAGACGTACGGCACCGGCCCGTTCGCCGAGATGGACGTCGAGACGGCGAAGAGCATCCTCGACGAGGTCGCCCGTCTCGCGGAGAACGAGTTGGCCGACTCCTTCGCCGACGCCGACCGCAACCCGCCGGTCTTCGACCCGGAGACCAACACCGCGCCGGTCCCGGAGACCTTCAAGAAGTCGTACCAGGCCTTCATGGACTCCGAGTACTGGCGTCTGGGCCTGCCCGAGGAGATCGGCGGCACCACCTCGCCGCGCTCCCTGATCTGGTCCTACGCGGAGCTGCTGCTCGGCTCGAACCCGGCCGTGTGGATGTACTCCTCGGGCCCGGCGTTCGCCGGCATCCTCTTCGAGGAGGGCAACGAGGCGCAGAAGAAGATCGCCGAGATCGCCGTCGAGAAGCAGTGGGGCTCGACGATGGTGCTGACCGAGCCGGACGCCGGTTCGGACGTCGGCGCGGGCCGCACGAAGGCCGTCGAGCAGGAGGACGGCTCCTGGCACATCGAGGGTGTGAAGCGCTTCATCACCTCGGGCGAGCACGACATGTCCGAGAACATCATCCACTACGTGCTGGCCCGCCCCGAGGGCGCCGGTCCCGGCACGAAGGGCCTCTCGCTCTTCATGGTCCCGAAGTTCCACTTCGACTGGACCACCGGCGAGCTGGGCGAGCGCAACGGCGTGTACGCGACGAACGTCGAGCACAAGATGGGCCTCAAGGCGTCCAACACCTGCGAGATGACCTTCGGCGACCAGCACCCGGCCAAGGGCTGGCTGATCGGTGACAGGCACGACGGCATCCGCCAGATGTTCCGCATCATCGAGTTCGCCCGCATGATGGTCGGCACGAAGGCCATCGCGACCCTGTCGACCGGCTACCTGAACGCGCTGGAGTACGCCAAGGAGCGCGTCCAGGGCACCGACCTCTCGCAGTTCATGGACAAGGCCGCCCCCAAGGTCACCATCACGCACCACCCCGACGTGCGCCGCGCGCTCATGACGCAGAAGGCGTACGCGGAGGGCATGCGCTCCCTCGTGCTGTACACCGCCACCGTCCAGGACGCGATCCAGGAGAAGGAGGCCACGGGCGAGGACGCCAAGGCGCTGCACGGCCTCAACGACCTGCTGCTCCCGATCGTGAAGGGCTACGGCTCCGAGAGGTCGTACGAGCAGCTGGCGCAGTCGCTCCAGACGTTCGGCGGCTCCGGGTACCTCCAGGAGTACCCGATCGAGCAGTACATCCGTGACGCCAAGATCGACACGCTGTACGAGGGCACGACGGCGATCCAGGGCCAGGACTTCTTCTTCCGGAAGATCGTCCGCGACCAGGGTGCCTCGCTCAACGCCCTCTCCGAGGAGATCAAGAAGTTCCTCGCCGGCGCCCAGGGCAACGAGGAGCTGTCCGGCGCGCTGGACGCGCTCGCCAAGGCCGCCGTGGACCTGGAGGCGATCGTCGGCACGATGATCACCGACCTGACCGCGACCGGCGAGGACATCAAGAACATCTACAAGGTGGGCCTCAACACCACCCGCCTGCTGATGGCCTCCGGCGATGTCGTCGTCGGCTACCTGCTGCTCAAGGGCGCGGCCGTCGCGACCGAGAAGCTGCCGACCGCCACGGCGAAGGACGTCGCCTTCTACCAGGGCAAGATCGCCGCCGCGAAGTTCTTCGCCGCGAACGTCCTGCCGGGCGTCTCCACCGAGCGCGCGCTCGCGGAGTCCGTCGACAACTCGCTGATGGAGCTCGACGAGGCCGCGTTCTAGCCTCCGGCCCCGCTCACGATCGTCAACACGCACCGTCACCCGGACACGCTTTCGGGTGGCGGTGCTGTCGTATCAGCTGGGTACGCTGGCTGCAGGGCCCAGAATCCCGTCCATGGGAGGAACCATGACCGCCGAGGCACTGCCCGAGGCGTCGCAGCTGCGGCGCGAGACATCCAAGTGGCCGGTCCCGCCTGAGGACGGCTACACCGTGGACGACTTCTTCACGCTTGACGACCTCCCGCCGCACACAGAGCTGATCGACGGGAGCCTGGTTTTCGTGAGTCCGCAGCGCAATTTCCACACGCTGGCGATGTATCTGCTGGAACAGGGCCTGCGCACGCACGTACCCGCCGATCTGCGCGTGCGCCGGGAGATGGCCATCGTGCTCGGCAAGCGGAACGCCCCGGAACCCGACCTGGTCGTGGTGCGGGAAGAAGGTGCGGTGAACCAGCGGCAGACCCGCTACGACGCCGCCGACGTCCTGCTCGCCGTCGAAGTCGTATCCCCCGACTCCGAGGACCGCGACCGCGACACCAAGCCGCACAAGTACGCGGGCGCAGGCATCGAGCACTTCTGGCTCGTCGAAATGGCCGACGAGAACGACCGGCCCGTGGTCTGGACGTACACACTCGACCCGGTCAACAAGACATACGTCTCCACCGGCGTCCACCACGACCGGTTGAAGCTCTCCGCCCCGTACGACATCGACATCGACCTGACCGCCATCGACCAGCTGTAGGGCCGGTCTCCCCGCGCGCGCCCCGGTCTCCGCGGTGGCGCCGCGGCGCCGCCGCGGGACGACGGTGAATCCGGCCGGTCCGGCCTCGTTACAGTGAAGAACATGAGTTCCTCCCTCCGCTTCGACCGCGGCCACACCGACGATCTGATGGCCTTCCTGATGGCCTCCCCCTCCCCGTACCACGCCGTGGCCACCGCGGCCGAGCGGCTGGAGAAGGCCGGGTTCCGTCAGGTCGAGGAGACCGCGGCCTGGGACGGCACCAGCGGGGGGAAGTACGTCCTGCGCGGCGGTGCGATCGTGGCCTGGTACGTGCCCGAGGGCGCCACGGCCCACACCCCGTACCGGATCGTCGGGGCGCACACCGACTCGCCGAACCTGCGGGTCAAGCCGCTGCCCGACACCGGCGCGTACGGCTGGCGGCAGGTCGCCGTGGAGATCTACGGCGGGACGCTCCTCAACACCTGGCTCGACCGGGACCTCGGCCTCGCCGGCCGGATCTCGCTGCGAGGGGGCACGCACCGGCTGGTGAACATCAACCGGCCGCTCCTGCGCGTACCGCAGCTGGCCGTGCATCTGGACCGGTCGGCCAACCCCGACGGCCTGAAGCTCGACCGGCAGAAGCACATGCAGCCGATCTGGGGGCTCGGGGAGGTCGAGGAGGGCGACCTGATCCGGTTCGTCGCCGAGGAGGCGGGCGTCGCCGCCGAGGACGTGACCGGCTGGGACCTGATGCCGCACCCCGTCGAGCCGCCCGCCTACCTGGGCCGGGACCGCGAGCTGCTGGCCGGGCCCAGGATGGACAACCTGCTCTCCGTGCACGCGGCGACCGCCGCGCTCGCCGCCGTCTCCGGCCAGCCGGACGCCGAGCTTCCGTACATCCCGGTCATGGCCGCCTTCGACCACGAGGAGAACGGCTCGCAGTCCGACACGGGCGCCGACGGACCGCTGCTCGGCACGGTCCTGGAGCGTTCCGTCTTCGCCCGCGGCGGCACGTACGAGGACCGCGCCCGCGCCTTCGCCGGGACCGTCTGTCTCTCCTCCGACACCGGCCACGCGATCCACCCCAACTACGCCGAGCGCCACGATCCGACCCACCACCCGGTGGTCAACGGCGGACCGATCCTCAAGGTCAACGTCAATATGCGGTACGCGACCGACGGCAGCGGCCGGGCCGTGTTCGCGGAGGCGTGCCGGAAGGCCGACGTGCCGTGGCAGACGTTCGTCTCCAACAACTCGATGCCGTGCGGCACCACGATCGGCCCGATCACCGCCGCGCGGCACGGCATTCAGACCGTGGACATCGGTGTCGCGATCCTCTCGATGCACAGCGCCCGTGAACTGTGCGGCGCGGACGATCCGTATCTGCTGGCCAACGCGCTGGCGGCGTTCCTGGCGGGCTGACGGCCTCGCCCCGACCACGGTCCCGGGCCTGGCCGTCACCGGGCCGTGTACGCGATCCGTACACCGGCCCGGAACCGCCGGGCCGTCGAGGAGGCGGGAATCATGGGGCTCGGAGGATGCATCATCCTCATCGGCGCCGGGGCGGTACCGGCCTTCGCCACGGACTGGAAGATGGACACCGTCAACGTCGGCCTGGTCGGCTGGATCATGATGATCGTCGGCATCATCGGGGTCTTCGTCTACGCGAGCATCGCGCGGCGCCGCCGGATGGTCGTGCCGCCCGGCACCACGGTCGTGTCCGAGGACGAGCGCCGCTACCCCTGACCCACGACGCCTGTCGGATCGCGCCCCGCCGACCCGGTGGTAACCCCTCGTCGACTCCGCGGCACCCTCGATATCCTGGGACTTTGCCCGTGCCCCCACCACGGGTGCACCCCGCCCGGAAGGGAAGCCGTACGTGGAGTTCCGGCTGCTCGGCACCGTCTCCGTCGACACGCGTACCGGGCCGCTGCCCCTCGGCCCCGCCAAACGCCGCAGCCTGCTGGCCGCGTTGCTGCTGTCCGCCAACACACCTGTATCCATCACCCGGTTGACGGATTCCCTGTGGGACGACGAACCACCGCTGCACGCCCGCAGTGTCATCCAGGGCCATGTCTCCCGGCTCCGCGCCCTCCTGGTGGGCGCGGACGCGGAGGCGTACGGGGTGGAACTGGTCACGCTCGGCGACGCGTATGTGCTGCGGTTGCCGGAGACCCTGCTGGACTCCCAGCGGTTCGAGGAGCTGCTGGTGCTGGCGCGGGAGCAGCGCAGCCCCGCCGACTCCGTACTGATGCTCAAGGAGGCCCTGTCCCTGTGGCAGGGCCCGGCGCTCACCGGCGCGTTCACCGGTCCGCCGCTGCAGGCCGCCGCGCACTCACTGGAGGAGTCCCGGCTGGCGGCCGTCGAGCAACTGGCGCACGCCTGCACGGCGCTGGGGGAACACAGCCGGGCCGCGGCGGTGCTGCGGGCGGAAGCGGTCGCGCATCCGATGCGGGAGTCGCTGGCGGCGGCCCTGATGACGGCGCTGTACCGGGCGGGGCGTCAGTCGGAGGCCCTGGACTGGTTCCACCGCACGAGGCGGCTGCTCGCCGACGAGCTCGGGATCGACCCCGGACACGAACTCGCCGACGCGTACGCGCTGATCCTGCGCGGCACCCCCGGCCCGGATGCGCCGGCCGACCGCCCGGACGACTCGACCGGCGGTGCGAAGGCCGGGGCCGTGGCGGAAGCCGAGGCCGGTACGGAGACCGGGGCGGGTGTGAAAGCCGGGGCGGGTGTGAAAGCCGGGGCCGTGGCGGAAGCCGAGGCTGGTACGGAGGCCGGGGCGGGTGTGAAAGCCCGGGCCGTGGCGGAGGCCTGGGCCGGTGCGGACAGCACCCTCGGCCCGCCGCTTCCCCGCTCCCCCGTCCCGCAGCCCCTCGTCGGCGAACCGCACCCCACCGACCTGCTGCCCCGCGCGCCCCGCGGCTTCCACGGACGGGTCGCCGAACTGGCCGCGCTCAGCCGGGCCGCGGCGGGCGAGGCACCTGTCTGTCTGGTCACCGGACCGGCGGGCGTGGGCAAGACCGCGCTGGCCCTCCAGTGGGCGCACCGGAACTCCGCCGCCTTCCCGGACGGACGGCTCTTCGCCGATCTGCGCGGGTTCAGCGACACCGGTGAGCCCACGCTCATCGAAGTCCTGCGGGAGTTCCTGCTGGCGCTCGGCGTCGCACCGCGCCGCATCCCCGAGTCCGCCCCCGCCGCGGCCGCGCTCTTCCGGTCCCTGACCGACCGGCGCCGGCTGCTCGTCGTCCTCGACAACGCCCGCGGCTCCGCCACGGTCAGGCAGCTGCTCCCGGGCGGCACCGACTGCGTCACGCTGGTCACCAGCCGGCACCGACTGGAGGGCCTCATCGCCTCGGACGCGGCCCGTCCCGTCCCGCTCGACATTCTCGAACCGCAGGACAGCACGGCCCTGCTGGCCGGTGTGCTCGGCGAGGAACGGGTCCTCGCCGAACCCGTGGCGGCCCGCCGGCTCGCCGGACTCTGCGGAGGGCTGCCGCTCGCCCTGCGGGTCACCGCGGCCCGGCTGGCGGGACGTCCGCAACGGACGCTGGCCGGCCTGGCCGACGAACTGGCCGACGAACGCAGCCGGCTGACGTACCTCGACGTGGACGACACCGGTGTCTCGGCCGCGCTGCGGCTGACCGTGCAGCAGCTGCCGCCGGACGCCGTCCACCACCTCTCCCGGCTCGGCCACCACCCCGGCAGCCACTTCGACCCGTACACCGCCGCCGCACTGGCCGGTACGGACCCGGTCGTCGCGGCGACGGCGCTGGAACGGCTGGCCACCGCCCACCTCGTCATCGAGACGGCGCCCAAACGCTGGGTGCTGCACGATCTGATACGCCTCTACGCCCGCAGCCTGGACCCCGCGTCCGGGCCCGAAGCGCTCATCGGTGTCCTCGACCACTACATCGCCACGGCGCTCGCCGCAGCCGACACGGCCGAACCCGGCGGTGAGCCCTGCTTCGTCCTGCCGGACGGCTACCGCAGCCCCGCCGCCGTCAGGGACTTCACCGACCGGGCTGCGGCGATGCACTGGCTGGCCGCGGAGCGCGACGACCTGGCCCTGGCCGCCCTCGCGGCCCGGACCGCCGGGCTCGACGACCGGGCCTGGCGGATCATCCTGCTCCAGTGGCCGCAGGTGGTGTGGCGGGTACGGGACAGCTGGGCCCCGCTGCTGGAGCTGGCGCTGGACTCGGCCCGTAGCGAGCACGATCCCTACGCCGAGTCACGGGTGCTCAATCTGCTGGGCTGGGTGCTGGCCGAGGAGGGCAGAACCACCGAGGCCGTCACCCTGCTGGAGCGCTCGCCCGCCCTCGCCCGGCAGGCCGGTGACCGGCTCGGCGAGGCGACCGCGCTGATCAACCTGGCCATCGTGCAGGCCGAACAGGGCGGGCTCGACGCGGCGCTGGAGGGCTGCGCGCGCGCCGTCGGCCTGGCCCGCGAGGAAGCCGACGCGCACACCGAGATGCTCGCCCTGCAGCACCTCGCCCGGATGCAGCTCACCGCCAACCGCCCGCAGGAGGCGCTGCACTCCGCCCGCACGGCGCTCGACCTCGGCCCCGAGCACGAGGAGGTCGCGCGCCGGGTGCTGCTGCTGACCGTCAGCGGCGAGGCGCGGCTGGCGCTCGGCGAGGAGGACGACGGCATCCGGCTGCTGGACCTGGCGGCCGGAGAGGCGGAACACGCGGGTTACGACGACGGCGCGGTCCGGGCCCTCGAAGCGCTGCTGCGGGTCACGGCGCGCACGGAGTACCGCAAACGGTACGAAGAGGCGGTCCGGCGGCTCGCCCACGACGGCTGAGCCGCACGCCGACGCGATGACGTGAGAGTGACGGTCCGCACGTCAGCGGGACGTCAGCGGGACGCCAGCAGAACATGAGCGGCCCGCCCCAGACTCGTAGATGTCAGCAGGTCAGGGGCGCTCGCCAATGACCAGGCGTCCGTCTCACCGTCAGACTCGGGGGAATTTCCATGAGCACTCTCCGCAACCGCACCACCGTCCTCGCCGCCGCGACCACCGCCGTGCTCGCCCTGGCCCTCACCGCCTGCGGCGGCAACGACGGCACCGGCACGAAGTCCGCCGGCCCGGCGAGCGACGCCGCAGCGGCTGCCGCTTCGACGGACGCCTCCCAGCCCGCCACCGACGCGACGACCACGGGCACCTCGAAGACCGGCGGTGCCGCGCAGAACACCGGAGCCACGAAGACGGGCACCTCGAAGACCAACGCGTCCAACGGCAGCGCCAAGACGGGCGGCAGCACCAGCGACAGCTACGCCTACACGCACCCGTGCAAGAGCGGGGACCTGTCGGTACGCGTGTACCCCCGCGAGGGCTCGGCCACCCAGCAGGTGATCGAGGTCAACAACGTCGGCGCGAACTCCTGCGGCCTGAGCTACTTCCCGCGGGTCAGCCTGGGCGCCGCGAAGGCCTCGGACCACAGCTCCGACATCAGGCCGGCCGTTCCCGGCGGCCTGGGCGGCGCACCCGCGTACCCGGTCAAGCCCAAGACGGCCGCCATCGCGGTGATCGACCTCAACCCGAGCGGTGCGAACGGTCTGACCTGGATCGACGAGATGAACGTGCTCGCCGACGGCGACCACATGCCCAACGCGGACACGCAGAACTTCGAGCTCGGCCCCGATGTGAAGGTGCGCGACCCGAAGCTCGGCCTGTACCGGAGCACGGTCGCCGAAGCGGTGAGCTCCATGAAGCAGGCGGGCACCTCCTGACCCGCTGAGCCGGGCCGTACGACGAGCCCCGCGGGATGCGGCCCCTACCCCGCCGCACACACCGAACCCGGCGCAGAAGGCCCTCCGTATCCGGGGCTCCGCGCGCCGTCAGGCCCGCTCGTCCATCCCTGCCAGCACCAGCGGCAGCCGGGGCGTTCCCTCCGCACTCACGCGGACGGGGACGCCCCAGTCCTGTTGGTGGACATGGCAGGCCGGGTACTCGTTCGCCGGGTCGTCGTCGCAGGACGCCGCCATTGCGGACACATGCAGGACCCCCTCGGTGACGCCGTCGGCCAGGACCAGGTCGCGGAAGAGGTCGGCACCGGGACCGGAACCCGCCGCGAGCAGCTTGGGCGGGGTCGCCGAGACCAGCAGCCGGGTCGAGGGACCGTACCGGGTGTCCAGCTTCTGCCCGGCGGGCGCCTGGAAGACCACATCGAGCCGCAGTGTGCCCGGAGCGATCTCGGTCGCCGCGCGCTGTGTGCGGTGCGCCCGGTCGGCGACCCGCACGGCCTCCTCCGGGAGCCGCAGCCGGGTCAGCCGGTGCCGCGCGGACTCGACGACGACGAGATCGCCGTCGACCAGCACCGCGTCGCTGGGCTCGCGCAGGTCCGTGGCCAGGGTGGTGACCTCGCCGCTCACCGGGTCGTAGCGGCGCAGCGCGTGGTTGTACGTGTCGCAGACAGCGACGGACCCGTCGGGCAGCGCGGTCACGCCCAGCGGGTGCTGGAACAGCGCCTGATCCGCTCCGCCGTCGCGGTGGCCGAAGTCGAAGAGACCGGTGCCGACGGCCGTGCGGACGGCGAAGCCGGTGCCGTCGCGTTCGACGTACCGCAGGGCGGACGTCTCCGAGTCGGCGACCCACAGCCGCTCCCCGTCGGCCGACGCGGCGAGCCCCGACGGCTGGGCGAACCAGGCTTCGTCGGCCGGCCCGTCGACCAGTCCCTCGTTGGTCGTGCCCGCCGCGACCCGCACGGTCCCCGTCCCGGGGTCGTACGTCCACAGCTGGTGCACGCCCGCCATGGCGATCCACAGCCGGTCCGCGAACCAGGCGACGTCCCAGGGGGAGGAGAGGTCGACCTCGCGGGCCGGGCCGGCCGTCGGCGAACCCTGCCACCACTGACGGCCGGTGCCGGCGAGGGTCGTCGTGATCCCGGTGGTGAGATCGAGGGCGCGGACGGCGTGATTGACCGTGTCGGCGACCGCGATCCGGCCGTCGGGCAGCACGGCGAGTCCCTGGGGCTCGGAGAACCGGGCCTCGTCGGGCCCGCCGTCGGTGAATCCCCTGCCGCCCGTTCCGACGTGACGGCGGACCGTTTCGCCGTCGCGTTCGATCTCGACCAGACGGTGCCGGGTGGTGTCGGAGACCAGGAAACCGCCGTCGGGCAGGAGCAGGGCCTTGCCGGGGAAGCGCAGATGCGTGGCGACCGGTTCGGGCGCGACATAGGGGCCGTCGCCACGGCGCAGCGTGCCCTTCGCCCCGTGTTCGGCCTCCAGCTCCTCCACCAGCTTCTCGATGGCGTGCGCGTGTCCCTCGCCCGCTTGCTGGGCGACGACATAGCCCTCGGGGTCGATGACGACGAGCGTGGGCCAGGCCCGTACGGCGTACTGCTTCCAGGTCGCCAGCTCCGGGTCGTCGAGGACCGGATGGTGGACCTCGTACCGCTCGACGGCGTCGACGACTGCCTGGTGCTCGGCCTCGTGCACGAACTTCGGCGAGTGCACACCGATGATCACGACGGTGTCGCGGTGCTTCTCCTCCAGCTCGCGCAGCTCATCGAGGACATGCAGACAGTTCACACAGCAGAAGGTCCAAAAATCCAGGATCACAATGCGTCCTCGCAGGTCAGCGAGGGTGTACTGCTGGTCGCCTGTATTGAGCCAGCCGCCCTTGCCGATCAGCTCGGGGGCCCTGACGCGCGCACGTGTTGCCATGTGGACAGTCAACATCACCGTGGGCCGCGCGCATTCCGGAGGGTCCACGCATTCCGGGGAGTCCTGGGGGAACCTGTGAGCCATGAGATTCCTGGTACGTGAACGGCTCTTCGCCATCGGTGACGACTACTGGATCGAGGACGCGGACGGCCGCAAGGTCTTCCTCGTCGACGGCAAGGCCCTGCGGGTGCGTGACACCTTCGAGCTGAAGGACGCGCAGGGCCGGATTCTGGTCGAGATCCGGCAGAAGCTGCTCAGTCTGCGCGACACGATGCTCATCGAGCGCGATGGCGAGGAACTCGCCAAGGTCAAGCGCAAACGGCTGTCGCTGCTGCGCAACCACTACCGGGTCACGTTGGTGGACGGCACCGAGCTCGATGTCAGCGGCAAGATCCTGGACCGTGAGTTCGCCATCGACTACGACGGGGAACTGCTGGCCCAGATCTCGCGGCGGTGGCTCACCGTCCGGGACACGTACGGCATCGACGTCGTGCGGGAGGACGCCGACATGGCGCTGCTGATCGCCGTATCGGTGTGCGTCATCGTGCTCGCCGACAAGGAGCACGACAACGACTGACGGGCTCGGAGATCGAGTCCGTCCGGCAGTCGAGGACGGAACCGCCGCAGGCCCCCGGACCGAAGGCTGAACCGTCGGTGGCCCCCGGACCGAAGGCTGAACCGTCGGTGGCCCCCGGACCGAAGGCTGAACCGTCGGTGGCCCCCGGACCGAGGGAAGAAGAGCCGAAGGCCCGCGGAACGGGGGCAGAACCGCCGAAGTGCCGCGGACCGAGGGCAGAATCGTCGGTGGGCGGGCCCGGTGACGGCACCGGGCCCGGTTTCACGTGAAACGGGACTACTTGCCCGTACCGGGCAAGGCCAGCCCCAGCCGCCGGTCCTTGAGCGCTGGGAACTGCTCACGCGTGACGGCGACCTTCGACGGGTCGAACTCCACGCTCAGCACCTCCTCGTCAGCGCCCGCCTCGGCGAGCACCTCGCCCCATGGGTCGACGACGATGCTGTGTCCGGCCTGCTGGATTCCGGCATGGGTGCCCGCGGTGCCGACGGCCAGGACGTACGACTGGTTCTCGACGGCACGGGCCTGGGCCAGCAGCGTCCAGTGGGAGCGGCGGCGCTCCGGCCAGCCCGCCGCGACGATCAGCGTCCGGGCGCCCGCGTCGACCAGACCACGGAACATTTCCGGGAAGCGCAGGTCGTAACAGGTGGCGAGGCCCAGCGTGGTCTCCGGCAGGGTGACCGTGACCAGTTCCTCGCCGGCGCCCATCATGACCGCCTCGCCCTTGTCGAAGCCGAAGCGATGGATCTTGCGGTACGCGGCGGCCCGCTCGCCCTCGGGCGTGAAGACGAGCGCGGTGTTGTAGAGGGTGCCGTCGGCGGCGCGCTCGACGAAGGAGCCCGCGTGCAGCCAGACCCCGGCATCGGCCGCGGCCTTCGCCATGATGTCGTGGGTGGGCCCCTGGAAGGGTTCGGCCTCGTCCTCGAAGGCGGTGTAGGCGAAGGCGCCGACGGGCCAGAGTTCGGGAAGAATCACCAGATCCGCACCGCGCTGGGCCGCGATCAGCGAAGCCGCACGCTCCCTGCGGGAATTGACGGATTCGTCCGGGTCTACTGCGATCTGGATGAGGGAGGCGAGCACACTACCACCGTCCTGGCATTCGAGCCGTCAACACAGGCCTACGATCGTCACACGAAAGCACTGCCGGGGTGCCTGCTCGCAGCGTAACTTAGAGCGTCCGGCGACTGGGGGGTGGAAGAAGGAGCGGGGCTGGGTGCATGCAGCTGCCAGGCGGAGGAGGAAGTCAACGCGGAGCGTTGGTGACCGACGACAACGCCGCAGATGTACGTGCCCAACCCCGTGAGGCCACCCCCGGTCACCGGACGCTCTGAGCGACAGAACCTCCCACGCAGCCCACCGCCCGCGCCCAGCACTCCAGCCCATGCACCGCAGAACCGCACGAGGGGTCCCGTGACCGTCCATCCCAGCCTCCAGACCTACGCCGATGCCTGGACCCACTCCATCGAGTCGATAGCCGAGCTGGTGAAGCCGCTCGCCGAGGGAGAGTGGAACGCCCGTACACCGTGCCCCAACTGGTCGGTGCGCGACATCGTCTCGCACATCATCGGCATGGAGAGCGAGCAGCTCGGCGATCCGCGTCCGATCCACACGCTGCCGCGCGATCTCTTCCATGTGCAGAGCGACTTCGCTCGCTACATGGAGATGCAGGTCGATGTGCGGCGTCACCACACCGCGCCGGAGATGACCTCCGAGCTGGAGTACACGATCATTCGCCGCGCACGTCAGCTGCGCAACGAGACGCGTGACCCCGAGACCATGGTCCGGGCACCGCTGGGCGCCGAGCAGACCCTCGAACTCGCGCTGCGGATGCGGGCCTTCGACGTCTGGGTGCATGAGCAGGATCTGCGGACGACGCTGGGGCAGCCCGGCAATCTGGACTCCCCCGGCGCCTCCATCGTCCGGGACACCCTGCTCGCCGCGCTGCCGAAGGTGGTCGCCAAGGACGCGGGCGCGCCGACCAGCTCGGCGGTCGTGCTCGATGTGCACGGGCCGATGGAGTTCCTGCGCACGGTCAGGGTCGACGCGGAGGGACGCGGCTCGGTGGACGGCTCGCCGTCGCTGGGTCCCGCGGTGACGCTCGCGATGGACTGGGAGACGTACTTCCGCCTCGCCTGCGGGCGGGTGCGGGCCGGCGCGGTCGCGGACCGGGTCAAGATCGAGGGCGACCAGGAACTGGCGGCGGCGATCCTGCAGAACTTCGCCGTGACGCCGTGACGCCGTGACATCGCGGGGCCACGAGGGCGTGACGCCCTGAGGCCGCAGCGCCCCGGCGCCGTGCCACCGTGGGTCGGCGGCGCCCGTCGTGCGAGGACGGGCGCGCCGCCGATCCGGCGCGACAGACGCGTTACGCCGGTACGTGCACGGCTTCCACGCGGCTGATCACATGGTGGTCCCGCTCGCGGTGCGTGGCCCGGGAGTGCAGCCGCAGGATCTGTACGACGCCGAGCGTCTCCAGCACGAAGACCGAGGCGAACGCGATCCGGTAGTTGTCGCCGGTCGCGTCCAGCAGCACACCGACGGCGAACAGCGTGGTCATCGAGGCGACGAAGCCGCCCATGTTGACGATGCCCGACGCGGTGCCCTGGCGCTCCGGCGGGTTGGCGGGCCGCGCGAAGTCGAAACCGATCATCGAGGCGGGACCGCACGCGCCCAGCACCACGCACAGGACGATCAGCAGCCACATCGGCGCGTGGTCGCCCGGGTAGAAAATGGTCGACGCCCAGAGCAGGGCCGTCACCATGACCGTCCCGAGGGCCAGCGGGGCGCGGGCCGCGTGGTGGCGGGCGATGATCTGCCCGTAGACCAGCCCGAACGCCATGTTGGAGAGCACCACCAGGGTGAGCAGCTCACCGGCCGTGGACCGGCTCAGCCCCTGCGCCTCCACCAGGAACGGCAGGCCCCACAGCAGCAGGAACACCATGGCCGGGAACTGCGTGGTGAAGTGCACCCACATACCGAGCCGGGTGCCGGGCTCCCGCCAGGAGGCGGCGATCTGCTTGCGCACATAGGCGGCGCCCGCGTGCTCTGCGGGCGGCGGCTCGTGGCCCTCGGGGTGGTCCTTCAGGAACAGCAGAAGAAGGACGAGAACGAGAACCCCGGCGGCGGAGCTGCCGGCGAACGTGGTGGTCCAGCCGAATCCGTGCAGGGCCCGCGCGATGAAGAGCGTCGAGACGAGGTTGCCCGCCATCCCGAAGAGCGCGGCGACCTGACCGATCAGCGGGCCGCGCCGGGCCGGGAACCAGCGGGCGCCGAGCCTCAGCACGCTGATGAACGTCATCGCGTCACCGCAGCCGAGCAGCGCCCTGGACGCCAGCGCCGTGCCGTACGAGGGGGAGAGCGCGAAGCCGAGCTGCCCCAGGGTGAACAGGACGGCCCCGAGGGTGAGGACCTTCTTGGTGCCGAGCCGGTCGACCATCAGGCCGACGGGTATCTGCATGCCCGCGTAGACGAGCAGCTGAAGGATGGAGAACGTGGAGAGCGCGGAGGCGTTGACGTGGAACCGGTCGGCGGCGTCGAGCCCGGCCACGCCCAGGCTGGTACGGAAGATGATCGCGACGAAGTAGACGGCGACACCGATGCCCCACACCCATGCGGCACGCCGGCCGCCGGGTGGATCACCGGGCAGAGAGAGGGCGGGAGCGGCGGCAGAGCTCACCGGTCCTCACCCCTGACCAGCACCTTGACCCGGCTGACATGACGCCGCACGACCTGCGCGGCACCGTCGGCGTCACCGGACCTGATGGCCTCCAGCAGCTCACCGTGCTCGGTGATGTTCGCGGCGATCCTTCCCGGGTGCGCCTCCATCACGGCGACACCCATCCGCAACTGCCGGTCGCGCAGCTGGTCGTAGAGGCGGGAGAGAATGTCGTTGCCCGCGTTGCGCACGATCTCGGCATGGAAGCAGCGGTCCTTCACGGACACGGCGGCCAGATCCCCGGCCTCCGCCAACTGGCGCTGCTCCTCAAGAAGTTCTTCGAGCCGTCCGATCAACTGCGCGGAGGCGGGCACGGCCTTGCGGGCCGCGAACTCCTCGACCAGCAGCCGGGTCTCCACCACGTCCGCGATCTCCTGCGCGGAGACGGCGAGCACGAGAGCGCCCTTCTTCGGATACAGCTTGATCAGCCCCTCGACCTCCAGCCGCAGCAGCGCCTCACGCACGGGCGTACGGGAGACGCCGACAGCCTCCGCGAGATCGCCTTCGGTGAGGAGCGTGCCGCCCTCGTAGCGGCGGTCCAGGACCGCTCCCTTGATGTGGGCATAGACACGCTCGGCGGCGGGGGGCTGCTTGGCGGTCGGCTTCGCCGGCTTCGCGGCGGACTTGACGGGGGGCTTCACGGCTGGGGGTGCGGCAGGCATGTACACAGCATAGATACAACATGCGTCCATGGTGGCACCCGTCCGGGATCCGGACAGATCCCTGCCGGATTTCCGGACAGATCCGCGCCCGGCCACAGAAGGAATCCACATCGGACTTCCAGGAAGGATCCACGCCGGACTTCCAGGAAGAATCCACGCCGGAATTCCGGGAAGATCCACGCCGACCCCCCAGGGAGACCCCTGCCGGACTCCAGGGAGACCCGCGCCGGACTTCCGGGGAGGAGGCGCCCTCGAACGGAACCCTCCATTGCTCCGAAATTGCCCCAGGAATCGGCACATCCTTCTACCCGTCTCATGAGTCTCACCACCGAGCGGCACCCTCATGTGGCCGCATTCCAGGGGCATTTGGAGCGTTCAAGTTGAAAATCGGCATTAAGGGCATAAACCGCGTTTCCGCCAGTGCCACCGTGGCTCTCACCGCTGGTGCCGTCATCGCGGGCAGCGTGTTCGCCTCCACGGCGCAGGCTGCCACGCCGCCCACCCCCACGATCACCGCCAAGGGCGGTTTCGTGATGAACAACGGCACCGCGAAGACCCTGTTCAGCAAGGCCGCGGACACCCGTCGCTCCACCGGTTCCACCACCAAGATCATGACCGCCAAGGTCGTCCTGGAGCAGAAGAATCTGAACCTGGATTCCAAGGTCACGATCGACAAGGCGTACAGCGACTACATCGTCTCCAAGGGCGCCTCTTCGGCCCACCTGATCGTGGGCGACAAGGTCACGGTCCGCCAGCTGCTGTACGGCCTGATGCTGCCGTCCGGCTGCGACGCCGCGTACGCGCTGGCCGACAAGTACGGCTCCGGCACCACCCGCGCGGCCCGTGTGAAGTCGTTCATCGGCAAGATGAACGCCTCCGCGAAGTCCCTCGGCCTGACGAACACCCACTTCGACTCGTTCGACGGCATAGGGAATGGCTCGAACTACTCGACGCCGCGCGACCTGACGAAGATCGCCAGCAGCGCGATGAAGAACTCCACGTTCCGCACGGTCGTGAAGACCACGTCGACCAAGCAGAAGGTCACCACGAAGTCCGGTGGCTACCGCTACATGTCGTGGTCCAACACCAACACCATGCTCAGCAGCTACAGCGGGGCGATCGGCGTGAAGACCGGTTCCGGCCCGACGGCCAAGTACTGCCTGGTCTTCGCCGCGACCCGCAACGGAAAGACGGTGATCGGCACGGTGCTCTCCTCCACGAGCGCGACCACCCGTACCGCGGACATGAAGAAGATCATGGACTACAGCTTCAAGAAGTAGTCCACTCGCTTCACGGCAACACACGCAAAGAGGGGGCCCGCATCACGCGGGCCCCCTCTCGCCATACCGGAGAGCATGCTCAGTCGAGACAGAACTCGTTGCCCTCGACGTCCTGCATGTTGATGCACGACTCGTTCTCCTCGTCGGCATACAGCACCTGTGTGCACACCGCTCCGAGCGCCACCAGCCGATCGCGTTCGGCCTCAAGCACGGCCAGCCGCTCCGCACCCACGAGCCCGGTGCCGGCCCGCACGTCGAGATGCACCTTGTTCTTGGCGACCTTGCCCTCGGGAACCTGCTGGAAATACATGCGCGGGCCCCCACCCGTGGGATCGGTGCACACAGCCCATGATCCCTGCCCTTCGGAAGGCAGCGTCACGACGTACCCCAACACCTCGCACCAAAAGCGGGCGACGCGCTCGGGCTCTGCGCAGTCGAACGTGACCTGGAACTTCTTGACCGATGCCATTCGGTCACCCTAACAGCGGGTCTTCGCCAGCCAGTTCCTATTTTTCGGGCCCGGAATTCCGAGCGCCCTTCCGGACGCTGACGGCCGGCATCTCCCCGCTCAGCGAAGACCGCGCTTCTCTCGTTCGGCTTCGGTCAGCTCCTCCATGAGTTCCTCCGGGTCCACCGTGTACTCGGTGTCATCGAGGGCGTCGTAGTCCTCGGTGCTCAGCGGCAGGCCGAGCCCGGCGAGTTCGGCGGCCAGTCGTGTGAACGCGATGCGCTCGTCGGGCTCGTCCTGGTAGCCGGCCCGCTCGGCGGCGACCCCCTCGGTCAGAGTGAGGCCGGACAGGCCCCAGAAGCTGAACTCGGTGTCCAGCTCCACGAGGTGCCAGGCGCGGTCCGCAGGTTCGTCGGGGTGCAGCCAGTAGCCGATCCACCCCTTTCCACCCTTCGCCACGAGCTTGACGTACTTGGCCATCTCCGCGGCTCCGGCGTTGACGGCCTGCATCTCCGGGTCCGCGAGTTCCTTCTCGCTCAGGTAACTGGTGTCCAGGAGCGGGTGGACCTCTCCCGCCTCGAAGAAGTCGAGGTCGAGAAGGCGGGTGAAGTCGGTGCGGCCTCCCCACTGCGCCACCAGCAGCACACGCAGATCGTCGGGTATCGGACGGCCGTCCAGCCGCTCGGCGGAAAACGCGGCGAGCCGTTCGTCGTACATGCGCCCTTTCCAGAGGTCGAAACGAGATTCTCACGTCAACGTAGTGGCGGTGTCTGACAAGAGGCCGGGTATGCCGGCGGCTGCCGACCACCCCCGTGGTCCGGTGCCGCACACGCGGACCAGGTTGCCGCCGCATAACACCGGACGGTCACCTTCTGCTCCGGACTCCACTGCTGTTCGACCGTGGCCAGCAGCTGCCAGCCCAGCCGCTCGTACAGAGCTGCTGCCGCAGCGTCCGAAGCCAGCACGTCGAGCACCGGATGCAGGCCGTGATCCGTGCTTCCGCGACAGCCCGCCCCATCAGCAGGGCACCGATCCCGTGGCCGCGGGCCCACGGGGCGACGAACAGTCGGTTGACCACGGCGGTCGCGTCGGTACTCACCCCCGCACGAGCGCTCCAGAGCCCGGGAGCCGCGTCTCCCGCGCCGCTCCGGGACAGACCGACATGACCGGCCACACGGCCGTCCAGTTCCGCCACCCATGAGGCGATGAGCGATGACGGTGTGAGCCATGCGCCCGGGGAGTCGGGCCAGTTCACCGGATAGCCGTCGTGCTCATGGACCTCTGCCAGCACCCGCGCACAGTCGCCGAGGTCGCGGTCAGTCCGCTGTCGGACACCAGGGGGTACATCCGCGCCGGACACGCTCTCGCTCTTCACTGTGGCAGGGAAACACAGCCCGAGGACCGGTGAACAGCGATCTTCGCGACAGGCTCCGGCCGGACGGCCCGGGTCAACCCGACGACCGGACCAGCCCGGCCCGGAAGGCGTCCCAGGCGGCGGGGCCGAGGACGATGACGGGGCTGTCGGGACGCTTGGAGTCGCGGACAGCGACGGTGTGGGGGATGTTGCGGGCCACCTCGACGCACTCCTGGCCCGCGTTGCCTCCGCTGTAGCTGGACTTGACGAACTGGTACCCGGGCACGCGGTCTACAGCTCCCTGAGGATGTTGTTGATGAGTTTCACCGAGGTGTGTTGCGCAAGCCCCAGGCGCGAGATGCGGTCGAAAAGGCTGCTGTGGCGCTCGGCATCAGTATCGCTCTCCAGCCAGAGAGTGGTCGAGGTCGTATCCATGTGAACCACGTCGAGTGCTCCGGGCTCAGCAAAGGAAACGATGGTGAAGGCGCTTGTCATGCCGGGATGAGCACCCGCGATATACGGCATCACCTGAAGCTTCACGTTCGGCTTCCGAGCCACGTCCAGCAGCCTGCCGAGCTGGTCCTTCATCACCTCGCGCCCGCCCACCAGCTGACGTAGAGCACCTTCGTGCACCACCGCCCGCAGTTCGAGCGGCCGGTCGCCGCTCAACCGTGCCTGCCGCGTCATCCTGGACTCGACGAAGGGTTCGATCTCGTCGGGGTCGTCCCAGGACCCGTTTCCCACAGCAAGCGCCCTGGCGTAGTCCGGGGTCTGCAGCAGCCCGGGCACGATGGCGACTTGCCAGGTGCGGAGACTGGTGGCGATGTCCTCCAGAGCCACGTACTCGACCATGGACTGAAGTCCCGGGTACTGATTCCACCAACCGCTCGCCTTGCGACGTTCGCGGTCTGTCTTGGCGAGAGCCAGCAACCTGTCGACGACCTCGGCGTCAGCCTCGCCGTACAGGTGGCACAGGGCCCTGACGTCAGGATCCCGTATCGGTACGAGGCCCCGCTCGATCTTCGCAACCTTGGCGACCGACGCTGTCAGCGCCTCCGCCGCGTGCGCTTGCCGCAGGGAGCGCGCCTCACGCATGCGCAGCAACTCTCCGCCGAGACGGCGCCCGAGCACAGTCGAAACCGTCCGGCCCCGATCAGGGCTGTTACCTGCCACGTGCATCCCTCCGCCGAGTGGCCCAAGTCTGGGACTCATCCTTCTCGAACACCAACTAGGGCAGAGAAATTTCTGCCCGAACTTGTTGCTGCGCACGCAACTGCACCGCTACCGTCAGTGCTCCACCGCTCGCACAGCGGAGTCGAAACCGGCGGAAGTGCACCGCCCTGCCCCGCGCCCAAAATTCGGCGCCCCGCAGGCGCGGCATCGCCACCGCCCGCATCCCACGGAGGCACGCGTCCATGACCGCAGCCGAACAGATCTCCGTCCCCGAACCCGTCCTCCGCGAGGACCGGCTCGACTTCACCCCCACCGCCCGCAGCGTCTCCTTCTCCCGGCGTCGCACCGCGCGGCTCGTCCAGGAGTGGGGCCATCCCGGCCTGGCCGGCGACGCGTCGCTCCTGGTCAGCGAGTTGGCGACCAACGCACTGCTGCACGGCGCCATCGAGGACCGCCTCTTCCGCGTCCACCTCACACTCACCGCGACCACGCTCCGCATCGCGGTGAGCGACGCACGCGGTGAGCGGCTGCCCGGTCTGCGCGAGGCCGGGGACGACGAGTGCTACGGCCGCGGGCTCCTGATCGTCGCGCGGCTCGCGGACCGCTGGGGCGTCGAGCCGCGCACCGTCGGCAAGACGGTGTTCGCCGAACTCGCCCTGCGGCAGAAGCCGGACATGCCGATGGGCCCGCGCGAACTTCGCGCGGGCCCATCTCGTACAGCTACGCCCAGGTGATCAGCCGCTTCGGCTGTTCCAGGATCGCGGCGATATCCGCCAGGAACTTGGAGCCGAGCTCGCCGTCGATCAGACGGTGGTCGAACGACAGGGCCAGTGTGGTGACCTGACGAGGCTTCACCTTCCCCTTGTGGACCCAGGGCTGGAGCTTGATCGCGCCGACCGCGAGGATCGCGGACTCGCCCGGGTTCAGGATCGGCGTACCCGTGTCGACGCCGAAGACGCCGACGTTGGTGATCGTCACCGTGCCGCCCGCCATGGCCGCGGGGGACGTCCTGCCCTCACGCGCCGTGGAGACCAGCTCGCCCAGCGCCGCGGCGAACTCCGGCAGGGTCTTGTCGTGCGCGTCCTTGATGTTCGGCACGATCAGACCGCGCGGGGTGGCGGCGGCGATGCCCAGGTTGACGTAGTGCTTGCGCACGATCTCCTGGTTCGCCTCGTCCCAGGCGGAGTTGACCTCCGGGTTGCGCCTGATCGCGACGAGGAGCGCCTTGGCGATGATCAGGAGCGGGTTGACCCGGACCCCCGCCATGTCCTTGTCTTCCTTGAGCTCCGCCACCAGCTTCATCGTGCGCGTCACGTCGACGGTCACGAACTCCGTGACGTGCGGCGCGGTGAAGGCACTGTCGACCATCGCCTGGGCGATGGCCTTCCGTACGCCCTTGACCGGGATACGGGTCTCGCGGTCGCCCGCCTGAGCGACGACAGCCGGAGCCGGGGCCTCGGCCTCGGCCGCCACCGCGGCGGCGACGGGCGCCGGAGCCTGTGCGGGTACGGGCGTGGCCGCCGCGTGCACGTCCGCGCGGGTGATGATGCCGCCCTCACCGGTCGGCACGACCGTCGCCAGGTCGATGCCCAGATCCTTGGCCAGCTTGCGCACCGGCGGCTTCGCCAGCGGACGGCTCTCCGGGATGACGGAGCCGTGGCCGTTCATCTCGCCCTGGATCGCCGCCGCGGCAGCGGGCACCGCCGTCGTGGCGCCCTTGCGGGCCCGCCGCTTGGTCGAGCTCTCGGCGACGCCGTAGCCCACCAGAACGGGCTGACGGCCCTTGGGGGCCTCGGGCTCCGGTTCGGCCTCAGCAACCGGCGTCGGGGCCGGGGCGGCGTCACCGCTGCCCGGCGCCACGTCCACCGCGATGATCACCTGGCCGACGTCGACGGTCGTGCCCTCGGGGAAACGCAGCTCGTGCACCACCCCGTCGAACGGAATCGGCAGCTCCACGGCCGCCTTGGCCGTCTCGACCTCGCACACGACCTGCCCGTCGGTGACGGTGTCGCCGGGCTGGACGTACCACTTGAGGATCTCGGCCTCGGTCAGTCCCTCGCCCACGTCGGGCATCTTGAACTCACGGAAGCGAGCAGCGTTGGAAGTGTCGGTCATCGTTGTCACGCCCCAGTCCTCAGTACGCCAGCGAGCGGTCGACGGCGTCGAGCACACGGTCGAGACCCGGCAGGTACTCGTCCTCCAGCCGCGCCGGCGGGTACGGGACGTGGTAGCCGCCGACCCTCAGCACCGGTGCTTCCAGGTGGTAGAAGCAGCGCTCGGTGATCCGGGCGGCGATCTCGGCCCCGGAGCCGTAGAACACCGGCGCCTCGTGGACCACCACGAGCCGGCCGGTCTTCTCGACCGAGGTCTGGATGGTGTCGAAGTCGATCGGGGACATGGACCGCAGGTCCAGCACCTCGATCGACTTGCCCTCCTCCTGGGCGGCCGCGGCCGCTTCCAGGCAGACCTTCACCATCGGGCCGTAAGCGACGAGCGTGAGGTCGGAGCCGGTACGCGCCACCGTGGCCCGGTGCAGCGGGCCGGGAATGGAGTCGGTCTCCACCTCCCCCTTGTCCCAGTAGCGGCGCTTCGGCTCGAAGAAGATGACCGGGTCGTCGCTCTGGACGGCCTGCTGCATCATCCAGTAGGCGTCGCTCGCGTTCGAGGGCGAGACCACCTTCAGGCCCGCGACGTGCGCGAACAGGGCTTCGGGGGACTCGCTGTGGTGCTCGACGGCGCCGATGCCGCCGCCGTACGGAATCCGCACGACGACCGGCAGCTTGATCTTGCCGAGCGCCCGCGCGTGCATCTTGGCGAGCTGCGTGACGATCTGGTCGTACGCGGGGAAGACGAAGCCGTCGAACTGGATCTCCACGACGGGCCGGTAGCCACGCAGCGCCAGGCCGATCGCCGTGCCGACGATGCCGGACTCGGCGAGCGGGGTGTCGATCACCCGGTCCTCGCCGAAGTCCTTCTGGAGTCCGTCGGTGATCCGGAAGACCCCGCCCAGCTTGCCGACGTCCTCGCCCATGATGAGGACCTTGGGGTCGGTGTCGAGGGCCTTGCGCAGCGACTCGTTGAGCGCCTTCGCGATGGACATCTTTTCCATGGCCATGGCTACTTGCCTTCCTCGGCGGAGTCCGCGAACGATGCCTGGTACGCGGCGAACTCGGCGCGCTCCTCGTCGACGAGCGGGTTCCCGTCGGCGTAGGCGTGGTCGAAGATCGCCATCCGGTCCGGATCGGGCATCGCCCGCACCGCCTCGCGCACCCGCTTGCCGAGGACTTCGCTCTCCTGCTCCAGCGCGGTGAAGAACGCCTCGTCGGCGGCGCCCTGCTTCTCCAGGTACGTACGCAGCCGCAGGATCGGGTCCTTGGCCTCCCAGGCGAGCCGCTCCTCGTCCGCCCGGTACTTCGTGGGGTCGTCGGAGGTGGTGTGCGCGCCCATGCGGTAGGTGAAGGCCTCGACGAGCGTGGGCCCTTCCCCCCGGCGGGCCCGCTCCAGCGCCGACCTGGTCACGGCCAGGCAGGCGAGCACATCGTTGCCGTCGACCCGGACACCGGGGAAGCCGAAGCCCTGCGCGCGCTGGTAGAGCGGCACGCGGGTCTGCTTCTCGGTCGGCTCGGAGATCGCCCACTGGTTGTTCTGGCAGAAGAAGACGACCGGGGCGTTGTACACCGCGGAGAAGGTGAAGGACTCGGCGACGTCTCCCTGGCTGGAGGCGCCGTCACCGAAGTACGCGATCACGGCCGAGTCCGCGCCGTCCTTGGCGACGCCCATGGCGTAGCCGGTGGCGTGCAGGGTCTGCGAGCCGATGACGATCGTGTACAGGTGGAAGTTGTTGCTGTTGGGGTCCCATCCGCCGTGGTTCACACCGCGGAACATTCCGAGCAGATTCGTCGGGTCGACCCCGCGGCACCAGGCGACGCCGTGCTCGCGGTACGTCGGGAAGACGTAGTCGTCGTCACGCAGGGCCCGGCCGGAGCCGATCTGCGCGGCCTCCTGGCCGAGCAGCGAGGCCCACAGACCCAGCTCGCCCTGGCGCTGGAGGGCGGTGGCCTCGGCGTCGAAGCGGCGGGTCAGGACCATGTCCCGGTACAGACCGCGCAGCTCTTCGGCGGTCAGGTCGATCCGGTAGTCCGGATGCTCCACGCGCTCGCCCTCGGGCGTCAGCAGCTGTACGAGTTCGGGCTCGGAACTCTGTGGCGTCTTCGCGGACGTCCTGGCGGGTGTCTTCGCGGACGTCTTTGCGGGCGTTTTCACGGCGCTGGTCCGCTTACTGCTGCGTCGCGGTTTGCTCGCGGCAGTGCTCTCCACGGTCACGTGCGTGCTCCTCCGTCGGTCCGGCCCCCGGGGTCTGCCGGGAAGCCAGTGCGGCTCGCCTGTGTCCGTACCCGTGCACGGGGTGGGTGCCGCTCGGTCCGGAAACAGGCGTGACAGGTGCCCCGGCGAGCGCCCTGCCAAAAGCACGTTACCCAGTACACCGCTTAACTGCGAAACCCTATCTGACCTGCGATTTTGCTTGGATTTCCAAGTAAATCGAAAAAGTCGGGAACTCTCGCTGGTCACAGCACTGGGAACAGCCTCGCAGGCCGCCGGAACAACGGCACGTTATCCCGCCGTTCGGCGGCAGGGAAGAGGCGAGTGTGTGAGACTGCGTTTTGTGCGCGAACAAGGAAAAATCACTGTTTTTCTGCTGGACGACCACGAAGTCGTCCGACGCGGGGTCCATGAATTGCTCTCGGTCGAGCCCGACATCGAGGTCGTCGGCGAGGCCGGCACGGCGGCCGACGCGCTGGTCCGCATTCCCGCGACCCGGCCCGATGTGGCGGTGCTCGACGTGCGGCTGCCGGACGGGAGCGGGGTGGAGGTCTGCCGGGAGATCCGTTCCCAGGACGAGACCATCAAATGCCTGATGCTGACCTCGTACGCCGATGACGAGGCGCTCTTCGACGCGATCATGGCGGGCGCCTCGGGATATGTGCTGAAGGCGATCCGCGGCAACGAACTGCTGAACGCGGTACGGGAGGTGGCGGCCGGGAAGTCCCTGCTGGACCCCGTCGCGACCGCCCGGGTGCTGGAGCGGCTGCGCGACGGCAAGAAGGGCCGCGGCGACGACAAGCTCGCGAGCCTCACCGATCAGGAGCGCAAGATCCTCGATCTGATCGGCGAGGGGCTGACGAACCGGGTGATCGGCGAGCGGCTGCATCTCGCCGAGAAGACGATCAAGAATTACGTCTCCAGTCTGCTCTCCAAACTGGGCATGGAACGGCGCTCGCAGGCCGCCGCGTACGTGGCCAGGCTGCAGGCGGAGAAGGGCTGAGCGGAGCGCGCGACGGGCGGACGCAGAGGATCAGCGCCAGGTCGACGCCGACGGCGGCCGAGCGGCGCGCACGACGGGCGGACCGGTGCGGGCCGAACGCCACTGGACCGGGCCGGTCACCGCGTATCCCGGCGGGCCGGGGGAAAGGCCCCGCCTGCCGGGGGAGGCCGGACGTCGCGAACTCGGCGGGCCCGGACGTGGGCGAGGCGGTCGCGCTCCTCGGTGAGTGATCTTCGGGACTTTGGTCCCGTACCACCTGGGGCCGCGGCCTCTTTCTACGGCCTCCCCGGTGACGGAGAGTGGACGGCATGCCCTCTGAGCAACTCCACGCGCTCGAACTGCTCGGCCGCGTCCCGTACGGCCGGCTGGCGACGAGCATGCGGGCCCTCCCGATACTGGCGGTGGCCCGTCATATCGTGGTCGACGGCCGTGTCGTCCTGCGGATGCACGGCGGCCTCGGCTACCACGACGCCTGCGACGGCACGGTCGTGGCGTACGGAGCGGACAACTTCAACGCCGCGCCCTCGGAGGACGGCGGCGAGCTGTGGTCCGTGCAGTTCACCGGCCCCGCCCAGATCGTGCACCCGACCGCCGAACAGCGAGGCCGCTTCGGCGCCGCCCCCGCCCAGGTGAACGGGGAGCCCTTCACCCCCGCGTTCCTCGCGGTCGACCCGCACCTCGTCTCCGTGCACACTCTGGGCTTCCACGCAACTCAGCCGATCCGCAACGCAGCGTGATCTAACATCTGGCGAGTGCCGCGCTCATCTGTAACCCTTCCGTCTGCTCCACCGGCCGACGAGGTGCTGTGCTCATCCGTGCCCCGCTCCTCCGCACCCCGGCCGCCGGTTCCTCCGGTGGACGAGGTGCTGCGCCGCTATCCGGACGCCGGTACGCCTCTCACCTGCAAGCCCGTGACCCAGGGGCTGCTCAATCACGGCTACCGCGTCTCCACCACCCGCGGCTCGTACTTCCTCAAGCACCACCTCGACGACTCCACCGGCGACCGCGCCACGATCGTCCGCCAGCACCGCGCCACCCAGCGGCTGCAGTCACTCGGCGTGCCCGTCGCCCCTCCCCTGGAGGACACCGAGGGCGGCACGGTCACGGAGATCGGTGGCCGGTGCTACGCCCTGCACCCCTGGGTGGACGGACTGCACCGGGCCGGCGCCCAGCTCACCACCGCCCAGTCGCAACGACTCGGAGCGCTGCTCGGCGCCGTGCACACCGGGCTCGAACAGGTCATGGAGACGGGCTCGGGGGTTGCCGGGCGGTCCGGCGGACACCGGAGCCCCGACCCCGCCGACACCTTCGCGCTGATCGAGGACCTGCTGGCGGCCGCACGCGGGCGCCGCCCCCGGGACTCCTTCGACGAGCTGGCCGAACACCGCCTCCTGGAACGGCGCACCCTGCTGGAGCAGCACGCCGACCGCAGGCCTCCCACCCCCGACGTCCCGGCCACCGGCTGGGTGCACGGCGACTTCCACCCGCTGAACGTCCTCTACCGGGGCACGGACCCGGTCGCGATCCTCGACTGGGACCGGCTCGGCGTCCAGCCGCGCGCGGAGGAGGCGGTACGGGCCGCGGCGATCTTCTTCGTCCAGCCGGCCGGGAAGCTGGAGCTGGAGAAGGTACGGGCGTACGCGCGGGCCTACCGGCGGGCGGCCGGGGCGGGGGCGGCGGAGCTCGCCGCGGCGGTGCACCGGGTGTGGTGGGAGCGGCTCAACGACTTCTGGATACTGCGCTGGCGGTACTGCCTGGACGACCGAAGGGCCGACCCGCAGTTCCCTGCGGTGTCGGCCCTGGCGGTCTGGTGGACGCGCGAGTACCAGGCGGTGTGCGAGGCGTTCACGGGCTGAGCCCGCCCCGTGCGGAGCACCGCACGGAGCCCGGCACGGGGCCCGGGACACGGGCCACCGCGCGGGGCACTGAGCCGTGCCCGGGTTACGGGGTGGTGCCCGCCGCGGTGCCCCCCGCCGCGGACGTGCCGGTGGTGGTCCCGGTGCCGCCGTCGGCCGCACCCGTGCCGCCGTTGGCCGTCCCGGTGCCGCCGTCGGCCGCACCCGTACCTCCGTCGGCCGTCCCGGTACCTCCGTCGGCCGCACCCGTACCTCCGTCGGCCGTCCCGGTACCTCCGTCGGCCGCACCCGTACCCCCGTCGGAAGCGCCGCCCGTGGCCGGGGTGGACGGTTGGGTCGGCGGCGGCTCGGCCGGCTGGCTCGGGGTGTACGACGGGGAGTAGGAGTGCCGCGGCCGCGTGTTCTGCTGGTTGCCGGTGGAGTTCCCCGACTGCTGGCTCTCCTCGCTCTGCCGGTCGCTCGGCGAGGGCGAACTCTCCGGCGACGACGACGAGCTGGACGTCTCCGCGGGCTTCTTCTCGTGCCGGCCGCCGTCGCTGCCCGTCGCGTTGACGGCGATGGCGACGCCGGCCCCGATCGCGATCAGCGCGAGCACGACGAAGAGCCACAGCTTGCCCCGGCCGCCACCGCCCTGCGGTCTGCCCTCGTAGCCACCGTCGTCCGGGTTCATCGGCGGCAGGATCGGACCCTGCGAGGTGTCCCCGTGCTGCGGATGCCCCATCGCCATCGTGCCCCCGGTGACACCCATGGGCGGGGTGTGACCGCCTTCGTGCACCGCGACCGGGCCGGTGTTCCACGTACCCGTGTGGCCGCCCTGCACCTGAAGCATCTGCAGGCCGTACTGGATGAGACCGCGCATCTCCTCGGCGCTCTGGAACCGGTCGTCCGGGTCCTTCGCGAGCGAACGCATGACCAGCCCGTCCAGCTCCGGCGGAACCGCCTCCAGCACATCGGACGGCGGAACCGGGATGTCCTGCACGTGCTGGTACACGACGGAGAGCGGCGTCTCACCCGTGAACGGGGGCCGCAGCGCCAGAAGTTCGTACAGCAGACAGCCGGTGGCGTAGAGGTCGGAGCGGTGGTCGACGGCCTTGCCCAGCGCCTGCTCGGGGGAGAGGTACTGCGGCGTGCCCATGACCATGCCGGTCTGCGTCATCGTCGACTGCGCGCCGTGCAACGCACGGGCGATGCCGAAGTCCATCACCTTGACCGCACCCGAGTTCGTGATGATCACGTTGGCGGGCTTGATGTCACGGTGCACGATGCCGTGCTGGTGCGAGTACGCGAGGGCTTCCAGCACGCCCGAGACGATGATCAGCGCCTGCTCGGGCGGCGGGGCCTCGGCATTGAGCAGCAGATCGCGGATGGTGCGGCCCTCGACGAGCTCCATCACGATGTAGGGGACGGTCTGGCCGCCCACGACGTCCTCGCCGGAGTCGTACACGGCGACGATCGCGTGGTGGTTGAGGCCCGCGACCGATTGTGCCTCGCGCGTGAACCGGGCCTTGGAGACCGGGTCCTCGGCGAGATCGGAACGCAGGAGCTTGACCGCGACCGTACGTCCCAGCCTGACGTCCTCGGCCGCGAAGACCTCCGCCATGCCGCCCCGGCCGAGCCGGTGGGTCATCCGGTAGCGCCCGTCACCGACGACGCCGTCGATGCCCCAGGAGTCGGTGCCATCCGAAACTCCGCCGCCGTTTGCTTCGGAATCGGGTGCCATCAGTCCTCGCCGTCGTATCTGTCCGCGCGTCCGCGGGTTCTCACGGTGTCCCAGTGCTGTGGCCGGAAAGGTTCGCCGGGTCGTCACGTCCGGCACGGCGCCTCGCCACGTCGTCGCATCACCCGAGTGCGTCCAGCACGAGGGCGATCCTCCGCCTTGCGATGCACCGCACCGGACGCCGCGAGTTTCCCGGCAAACCTTTCCGGCCACAGCACCAGCTGCATTGCCACGTCACGCTACAGCCTCCGCCGGACACACCGTTTCCGAGAGGGACGGGTCATCCAACCGGCCGGCGTGCCGCGCGCGCAAATTCCATGGGCTTCCTGTAACGCTTCCGAGACGCTTCTTGTGCGTAGGGTCACGGAACGGGCACCTGGCTTGACGTGCCGTACCCCTCGGGCAGACTTGGCGCGTAATAGGGATCATCGCGTCAGTCGCGCGCCGAGGGGGAAGCAAGTCATGAGCCAGGACGGCGCACACGGCGCTCAGGGGCGCTATGCGGGCGATTCGGTCGCCGGCGGCCGCTACCAGCTGCACGACCTGCTCGGCGAAGGCGGGATGGCATCCGTATATCTGGCGTACGACTCCGCACTGGACCGCCAGGTCGCGATCAAGACACTGCACACGGAACTGGGACGCGAGCAGTCCTTCCGCGAGCGGTTCCGGCGCGAGGCGCAGGCCGTCGCCAAGCTGCAGCACACCAACATCGTCTCGGTCTTCGACACCGGTGAGGACGAGCTCGGCGGCGCGCTGATGCCGTACATCGTCATGGAGTACGTGGAGGGGCAGCCGCTCGGCTCGGTGCTCCAGGCGGACATCCAGAGCTACGGCGCGATGCCGGCCGACAAGGCCCTCAAGGTGACGGCCGACGTGCTGGCCGCGCTGGACACCAGCCACGAGATGGGGCTGGTCCACCGCGACATCAAGCCCGGCAACGTGATGGTGACCAAGCGCGGTGTCGTGAAGGTCATGGACTTCGGCATCGCCCGCGCCATGCAGTCGGGCGTCACGTCGATGACGCAGACCGGCATGGTCGTCGGCACCCCGCAGTACCTCTCCCCCGAGCAGGCCCTGGGCCGCGGGGTGGACGCGCGCTCCGACCTGTACTCGGTCGGCATCATGCTGTTCCAGCTGGTGACCGGCCGCATCCCGTTCGACGCGGACTCGCCGCTCGCCATCGCGTACGCGCATGTCCAGGAGGAGCCGGTCGCGCCCTCCACCATCAACCGGTCGATCACCCCGGCGATGGACGCGCTCGTGGCCCGCGCGCTGAAGAAGAACCCGAACGAGCGCTTCCCCAGCGCCGCGGCGATGCAGGACGAGATCGCGCGCGTGCTGAGCGCGAGCGGACAGACCGGCGCCCCGGTGATCGTCGCAGGTGGCGGCGCACCACCGAACAGCGGTTCGGGTGTCGGCTCGGCGGTCTTCCCTCCGGTCGACCAGTCCATCCCGGTGCCGCAGAACGTCCAGACGCCGTACCAGCCGGGCCCGTACCAGTCGGGCGCCCAGCCGGGGCCGTACGGTGCGCCGACCCCGGCCCCGTCGTACGGATATCCGCAGTCGGCTCCGGCGTACCAGGGCCAGGCCCCGATGTCGCCGATGCAGCAGCAGACCCCGCCGCCGTACGCGGTCGCGCAGCAGACACAGACGCACGGCGGCTCCGGCGGGGGCGGCTCCAAGCGGAACATGCCGGTGATCGTCGGCTCTGTCGTGGTGGCGCTGATCGCGATCGGCGGCCTGATCACGGTGCTCTCGCTGAAAGACGACACGCCCTCGGGCGGCTCCTCCGCGAACGAGTCGCCGGCCGCGAGCGAGCACAAGGATCCGGAGCGTAACCGGACGATGAGGACCGAGGACTGCACGGACCCCCTGGAGGATTCGACCGACCCGGCGAAGGTGGACGCGCCGAAGTTCTTGTACAAGGACTACCTCTCCGCGAAGGCCTGCGCGGATGCGGCGGGCTGGACCGTCAAGAAGGTCAAGGTGCCAGGGAACGCCTACGCGGAGGACCAGGTCATCGACCAGTTCCCGACCTCCGGAACTGCCGTTGACAAGACGGGCGCCCACTTCGAGCTGCGCGTCGCGACGGGCGACCCGGCCTGAGCGGGCGCACACGCGGAGGCGCGGGCACTCGGGGGCAGGGATGCCCGGGGCATGGGCACTCGGCGCGCGCGAGTGAGGGTCCGGTACGTGTGAGGGCGGCTTTCCGGGCCACGTACGCATAGCAGCGGCTCTCAGAGATCGGCACGAGCCGGGACCGACACGAGCCGGGACCGACACGAGCCCAAGGAGGGTGTCGCGAGCCCAAGGAGGCGCCGCATGCCCCCGCATGCCCGAGATGCCGGGCATATCGTCACATGTGACGCTGCCCTCATGGCTCCAGGACTTCTCCCTTCACGGTCCACGAGGTGCGTGGTCGGTCTCATATTCTCGGCGGGCGCCGCACTGGGGGCCGCCACGGGCGAGGCGCAGGCCCAGCAGCGCGCGCCCGGCAGGGCACCGGGAGCGGTCAGCGCCTCGGTGACGCCGCCCCCGACCACACCGGACGTGCCTTCCGTCCGCCCCACACGCCCCACACGCCCCGGTGTCGAACCGTCAGCCGATGCTTCGGCCGCCCCCTCGGCCACCCCTTCGGCCGAACCCTCGGCGATATCCACGGATGACGCGTCGGCCGCCCCCGCACCCCCGGCACCCTCCCCGCCCTCTTCTCGGCCCCCCTCCCCGTCCGCCTCCGCCGACCCGTCCGCCTCCGCCTCCCCCGGCGCCTCGGCCGCCGAAGGCTCGGCGCCCCCCGACGCCCAGCCCCCGCTCGCCGGGCGCGAGGCCGGGGAAGGAAGACCGCGCCCCGGACGGCCGCTCGCGCCGTGGGACCTCGCACACGCGGACAGCTCCCTCGACGAGCCCGTCACGCGCCCCGCGGCGAGCGATCCGGGATCGGCACCCGCCGTGACACCGGCGGTAGACACATCCCCCGTGCCCGGCCGGCTCGCACCCCAGGCCCTCGACGGACCCACCGTGCGGCAGGTCCGGCACGTGTCGCTGGGCGCCGGGATCGCGCTGATAGGACTGGGGCTCGGCTTCCTGGCGCTCCGCATGCGCCGCTCGAACTGAGACGCCCCGCACCCCCTCTTCACCGGCGCCCACACGCTCCGGCAGGAACTTGCGTCCACCAACATACTCGGTATACATACTCAGTATGTCGATCCGTCACGGGCTGCTGGCCCTGCTGGAGCGGGGGCCCAGATACGGCTCGCGGCTCCGTACCGAATTCGAGTCGCGCACCGGCTCCACCTGGCCGCTCAACGTCGGCCAGGTGTACACGACACTGAGCCGGCTGGAGCGCGACGGCCTGGTCGTCCAGGACGACGAGGACGACCAGGGGCACGCCCTCTACGCCATCACCGACGACGGCCGTGCCGAACTGCGGAATTGGTTCGAGACGCCCGTCGACCGCAGCAGTCCGCCGCGCGACGAACTGGCCATCAAGCTCGCCATGGCGGTCGGCGCGCCCGGTGTGGACATCCGCGCCGTCATCCAGTCCCAGCGCCGCCACACCGTGAAGGCGATGCAGGACTACACCCGCCTGAAGGCGCAGGCGCTCACCGATGTCCCGGCCGACCGCGACGAGGTCGCCTGGCTGCTCGTGCTCGAACAGCTGATCTTCCAGGCGGAGGCCGAGGCCCGCTGGCTGGACCACTGCGAGTCCCGGCTGGTCCGCCTCGCCGAGGCCGCCGCCACGGAGCCGGAGCCCGAGGCACGCACGACCGGGCGTACCCCGGTCGTCCGCGCTCCGGCCCGTGCCGCCGGCCCGCGCGGCCGGCGCTGACCACACACCACCGCGCGTCCGCGTCCCGGCTTCCGGCACCACGACGGACCACCACGTACGCGCCCCGTGCCGGCCACGGACCGCCTCGGCGACCCGATGTCGGCCCCACAAACCGTTCCAAGGGGGGAACCACCACCATGTCCTCGCGCGCCCCGTCCCGATCCGCCTCCGGCTCACCGCCGGCCGCGGACACACCGGTGCTCGAACTCCGAGCGCTCACCCGCACCCATGGCACCGGCATCGCCGAGGTGCACGCCCTGCGCGGCATCGATCTCTCCGTGCACGCCGGTGAACTGGTCGCCGTGATGGGCCCTTCCGGCTCCGGCAAGTCCACGCTGCTGACCATCGCGGGCGGTCTCGACACCGCGACCGGCGGCCAGGTCGTCATCGAGGGTCAGGACATCTCCGGTCTCGGCCGAAAGGGCGTCGCCGCCCTGCGCCGCCGCAGCATCGGCTATGTCTTCCAGGACTACAACCTGATCCCGGCGCTGACCGCCGCCGAGAACATCGCCCTGCCGCGCGAGCTCGACGGGGTCTCCGTGCGCAAGGCGCGCAAGGAGGCACGGGCGGCGCTGGAGGAAATGAAGCTCCTGGAGATCGCCGACCGGTTCCCGGACGAGATGTCCGGCGGCCAGCAGCAACGCGTCGCCATCGCCCGCGCGCTGGTGGGGGACCGGCGCCTCGTGCTCGCCGACGAACCGACCGGGGCGCTCGACTCGGAGACCGGCGAGGCCGTGCTCGCGCTGCTGCGCAAGCGCTGCGACCAGGGCGCGGCCGGCGTGATGGTGACGCACGAGCCGCGGTACGCGGCCTGGGCGGACCGGGTCATATTCCTCCGGGACGGATCGCTCGTCGACCAGACGCTGACCGCCGACGCCGACTCGTTGCTGGCCGCCGAGGGCGCCAAGTGAGCGTCTTCACGGGCTGGCGCGCCTCCCTCCGCATAGCCAGGCGCGACGCGATGCGCGCCAAGGGCCGCAGCGCGCTGGTGGTCGCGATGCTCGCGGTACCGGTACTCGGCGTCACGGCCCTCGATGTGACGTACCGCAGCGAGAAACCGTCCGTCGCCGAGACGCTGACCAGCGAAATGGGCTCCGCCGACGCGCTGTTCAGCGACAAGACGATGGGGCCCATCGAGCAACTCCCCGACGGGGCGGTGAGCCACATCTACATGGGCGTGGACGACGCACCGCCCGTGGAGAACGCCGACCCGATCGACATCAGGACGACCTTCCCCAAAGGTTCGCGGGCGATCAGCATCCAGTCCGTCCCCGCGAGTGTCACCACCCGGTACGGCATCACGAACACCGACATCGTCGAGATCCGGACGTCGGACGCGATGGCCCGCGGCAAGATCGACCTCGTGCGCGGCGCCTACCCGCACGGCAAGGGCGAGATGGCCGCCACACAGCCGTTCCTGAAGGCGACCGGGCTGCACGTCGGCTCGACCACCACCGTGCGCAACTCCGGCCGGACGTACACCATCACCGGCGTGGTCGAGCTGCCCAGCGAGCTGAAGACCGAGGCGCTCTACGCCGACCCCGGTGCGGTCATCGCTCCGTGGAAGGCCAAGGCCGACCACGACAAGAAGGTGCTTCCGCCGCACACCGAGTCCACGGACTGGCTGGTCAAAGGCCCGGCGGGAGTCGGCGTGACCTGGCCGCACGTCATGGAGGCCAACAAGTCGGGCGTGCTCGTCACGTCCCGGCAGGTCGCCCTCGACCCGCCGCCGGACTCCGAGGTCCCGCTGATGGCCAGGAACCCCGGCATCGCCGACGGGAGCTCCGAAAAGCTCGGCACGGCACTCGTCACCGTGATCGCCATGGCGGTCCTGGAGATTGTGCTGCTCGCCGGACCGGCCTTCGCGGTCGGTGCGCGCCGTTCCCGCCGTCAGCTCGGCCTCCTCGGCACCTGCGGCGGAGACCGACGCCATGTCAGGGCCGTCGTGCTCGGTGGCGGTCTGGTGCTCGGTGGCATCGGAGCGGTGACGGGTGTCGTGGTCGGCCTCGGGCTCACCGCGGCTTTCCAGCCCCTGATCGAGAACTGGGCCGGACACCGGTTCGGCTCTCTGACGATCGCGCCGCTGGAGTTGCTGGTCATCGCCGCGATCGGCCTGATCACCGGCTTGTTGGCGGCGTTCGCCCCGGCGATCGTGGCGAGTCGGCAGTCGGTACTGGAGTCGCTGACCGGCCGCCGGGGCGTCCGCCGCTCCTCACGGGTGCTGCCCGTCCTGGGCACCTCCGTGCTGGCGTTCGGTGCCGCGATCGCCCTCTACGGCGGCACCAGCGGGAACCCGACACTCGTCGCCGGGGGCTCGATGGTCGCCGAACTCGGGCTGCTCGGCTGCATCCCGGCGATCGTCGGCCTGCTCGGGCGGCTCGGCCGGAGGCTGCCTCTCACGCCCCGGATGGCGCTGCGCGACGCCGCCCGCAACCGCGGTCGCACCGCTCCCGCCGTCGCCGCGGTGATGGCGGCCGTCGCGGGTTCGGTGGGCATCGCCACATACATGGCCAGCAGTGCGGCCCAGGCCGAGTACAACTACGTTCCCTCGCTCACCCCGGGGACCATCGTCGTCTCGACCTCCAGTGCGGAGTCGGTCGAAGAGCTCCCGCGTGCGCGGGCGGCCGTGGAACGGAGCATGGCCGTCACCAGCGGACACACGGACTTCCGACAGGTTTGGGCAGGCAGCGACTGCTACGGCTACGAGGAGAACCAGTGCGGCTCGCTGGAACTGGTCAGGCCCGGCGGAAAGGCCCACACGTGCCCGCTCACCCGAGCCGGAGCCAAGGAACTCGCCGCGAGGCTCTCCGCCGACGAGCACAGGAAGCTGATGCGTTCCCCCGCCTGCCTCAGCGACCTGATGGCATCGGGAGTCTTCAGCAGGGGCGGGAGCGACATCGTCGTCGCGGACGCGGCCCTGCTCGACACGTACGTGAAGCTCCACGATCCCGCGGCCGCCAGGGCACTGGCCGCGGGTACACCGGTGCTGCTCAACCCGGTGTACGCGAAGAACGGCGAGGTCACCATCAAGTCGGTCCATCGGTACAGCGAGAAGGACAAGAAGAACCGGAAGCTGCACCCGGGCAAGGCGCGGACCACGCTGGACAAGCTCAAGGTGTACGTGGCCCCGGCGACGTACGCGTCCACCCCCGGAATCCGCCTGATCCTTCCGGAGGGGACGGCGGAGCGGCTCGGCCTGCACACCAGGGTGTCCGGGAGCGTGTATGCCGTCGCCCATGCTCCGACGGACGCCGAGCAGCAGCGGGTTCGTGGTGCCCTTGAGCAGGTCGGCGGCGGAATCTGGGTGCAGTCCGAATACGGCTCCGGCCAGCAGGACAACACCGTACTGCTGATCCTGACCCTGTTCGCCGGCGTGGTGACGCTCGGCGCGGCCGCGATCACGACGGGCCTCGCCAAGGCGGACGCGGAGGCCGATCTCAACACCCTCAGCGCGGTGGGCGCGCCCCCGGGCGTACGGCGGAAGCTGTCCGGCTTCCAGTGCGTGGTGGTGGCGCTCACAGGTGTGGTGCTCGGCACACTGGCCGGTCTGGTGCCCGCGGTGGCGCTGCGCTTCATCGACCTGCGGGAAGCACTGAAGTCGATGCGGCTCGATCCCACGCAGTCGGCGTACACGCCGATCGTGCTGCCCTGGTCGACCATCGGTCTGCTCGTCGTGTGCATTCCGCTGCTGGCCGGGGTGCTCGCGGCGGCGTTCACACGGTCGCGCCTGGTGCTGGCGCGGCGGGCCGGATGAGCGCGCGGGCGGTGCGGTGAATGGCCTGACCGGCTGATTTGGTGCCCCTGTAAACGGTGGATCAACCGTTTGCGGGGGCACCACCGTGTTGTACAGCAGGTGTGCGAGACAATGACGCCATGGAGATGCCGAGGAATGAACGGTCGCAGGAGCACCCCCAAGTCCTCGTGGTGGGGCAGGACGGCATGGCGATCGGCGGCGGTGGCACTGACGACGAATCGCGCGAGGTCCCGGTGACGGAGATGGTCGAACAGCCCGCGAAGGTCATGCGCATCGGCAGCATGATCAAGCAGCTCCTGGAGGAGGTCAGGGCGGCTCCTCTCGACGAGGCGAGCCGGGTCAGGCTCAAGGAGATCCACGCGAGCTCCGTGAAGGAGCTGGAGGACGGCCTCGCGCCTGAGCTGGTGGAGGAGTTGGAGCGGCTCTCCCTGCCGTTCACCGAGGAGTCCGTGCCCTCCGAGGCGGAACTCCGGATCGCACAGGCGCAGTTGGTGGGCTGGCTGGAGGGCCTCTTCCACGGCATCCAGACGGCGTTGTTCGCGCAGCAGATGGCGGCTCGGGCACAGCTGGAGCAGATGCGGCGCGCCCTTCCGCCGGGCAGTGGCCACGAGGACGAGGACGGCAGCGGGGACCAGCACGGGGCCATCCGGTCCGGCCCGTATCTCTAGTCCATACGCCAGTCCGTACGCCCCGATTGGCCCGTACACCCCGATCGCATAGCGACACCAAGGCCCGGCGCACATGGTCGACGACCTGTACGCCGGGCCTTTTGCCGCACGGTGCCTGAAGCACGGGCGGGGAGGCGGCGCGGGGTAGGTGGCGCCGGGAGACGGCGCGGGGCAGCGGGGAGGTGGCGTGGGAGGTGTAGCGCGGGAAGGCGGCGCGTCAGCCCGCAGGGGTCCGCAGAAGCACCTTTCCGATGTGCGCGCTGGACTCCAGCACCCGGTGAGCCTCGGCGGCATCGGCCATCGACAGCGTGCGATCCACGATCGGCCGGACCACGCCGTCGGCGATCAGCGGCCAGACGTGTTCGCGTACGGCGGCGACGATGGCGGCCTTCTCGACGAGCGGGCGACCGCGCAGCGAGGTCGCGGTGATGGCGGCCCGCTTGTTCAGCAGGGCGCTCAGATTCAGCTCGCCCTTGACGCCGCCCTGGAGGCCGATGACGGCCAGCCGGCCGTTGACGGCGAGTGCCTTCACGTTCCGGTCCAGGTACTTCGCGCCGACGATGTCGAGGATGACATCCGCACCGGTCCCGTCCGTCGCCTTGCGCAGCTCCTCGACGAAGTCCTGCTCCCGGTAGTCGATCAGGATGTCGGCGCCCAGCTCCGCGCAGCGCGCCAGCTTCTCCGGGCCACCGGCGGTCACCGCGACCCGTGCGCCCACGGCCTTGGCGAGCTGGATCGCCATGGTGCCGATGCCGCTGGACCCACCGTGCACCAACAGCGTCTCGCCGGGGCGAAGGTGGGCCACCATGAACACGTTCGACCAGACGGTGGCCGTCACCTCGGGCAGCGCGGCGGCCGAGTTCAGGTCGACACCGGCAGGTACGGGCAGCAACTGTCCGGCGGGTACGGCAACCTTCTCCGCGTATCCGCCGCCGGCAAGCAGCGCACACACCTCGTCGCCGACCGACCAGCCGGTGGCACCGGGCCCGATCGCCGAGACACGGCCCGCGCACTCCAGGCCCGGGTACGGGGACGCGCCGGGCGGCGGGTTGTAGAACCCCTGCCGCTGCAGCACATCGGCGCGGTTGACCGCGCTGGACACGACATCGACGAGGACCTCGCCCTCGCCGGCCACCGGATCGGGCACCTCGGCCCATACGAGCGCCTCGGGGCCACCGGGTTCGGGGATCGTGATCGCATACATGGCGGCGAGGCTACTCCGTGACACGGGCCGGACGACGGTGTGACAGCTGCGGGCCGGCGGTGGGCCGGGAGACCGGCGGTGGGCCGGGAGACCGGCGGTGGGCCGGGAGACCGCGGCGCCGGGAGGCCGTGAGCCCACTCCATGGAGCGAAGGGCCGCGTCGGCGGAGGCGAACCGCGCAGGATCGACGCCGCTACGGGAGCGGGCCCCCCACAACCGGGTTGCTCGGCGGTGGCTCGTTCGAGGCTCGCACGATGGTGATCAGACGGTCCGTCAACTGCAGTGGGCTGGCCGCCGGGTCGTCGTAGCCGATCAGTCGATGTCCCCGCAGCACGCTGACCACGAGATCGTCCGTCTCCCGGACGCTCTTGCCCACCTCGGCCTTTATCACCGGCCGTTCGACGAGATCGAGACCGCTGCCCTGCTGGATCAGGTCCTCCATCACCGTGCCCGCGCTGGGGCTGAGAACGGAGAGGCCGAGCAGTCGCCCCGCCGCGCTGGCGCTGGTGATCACGGCGTCGGCGCCGGACTGCCGCAGCAACGGTGCGTTCTCCTCCTCGCGCACCGCTGCGACGATCTTCGCGCCGCGGTTGAGCTGCCGCGCCGTCAGCGCCACCAGCACCGCGGTGTCATCGCGCTGAGTGGCGATGATGATCTGCCGTGCCTTCTGGAGTTCCGCCCGCAACAGCACCTCGCTGCGGGTCGCATCGCCGACCACTCCCACGAACCCCTCGGCGTTGGCGATCTCGACCACCTTGGTCGCCGGGTCGACGATGACGATCTGTTCCTTCTTCAGGCCGGTGGCGCGCAGGGTCTGGATGGCCGAACGTCCCTTCGTGCCGAAGCCGACGACGACGGTGTGGTCACGCAAGTTGGTTCTCCAACGCTTCAGCCGAAAGTCCTCGCGGGTCCGTTCCGTAAGGACCTCAAGAGTGGTGCCGACCAGGATGATCAGGAAGAGCACCCGCAGCGGTGTAATGAGCACCACATTGGTGAGCCGAGCGACGTCCCCGTACGGGGTGATATCGCCGTAGCCGGTGGTGGAGAGGGTGACGGTCGCGTAGTACACCGCGTCCAGCAGGTCGACATTGTCATCTGCGGCGTCGTGATATCCGCCACGGTCGAGCCAGACGATCAGCACGGTGACGGCAAGCACCATCAGTGCCATCGACAGTCGCTTGGCCACCTGACGCGCCGGTCCCTGGACGACCCTGCGCGGGAGCTGCACCCGCGTGGGCGCGACATACTCGTCGGCACGCCTGGCCATCGCATCGTGACCGGGAAGTTTCACGTGAAACACCCTTCCGTCCACGGCATCGCCGAGGCCCACGGTAGGTCGAGGATCTCCACCTCGGTGCCGGACCGTACCCCGCCAGGCGGTACGACGGCCAGCCCGTCCGCCGCGGCAACCCCCCGGAGCATCGCCGGACCGTTGTAGTGCAGCGGTACGACATGCTCGGCGCCGCTGTCGGTTCCCGTGCTGCCGAAGCCGCCGGCACCGGCACCCGCCCTGGCCGCTCGGTGGACGACGGGCACCAGACGGGTGTCGTGCGGGTGCCCGTGCACCTCGTCGCGCACGACGACCCGGTACGACGTCTCCGGCGCCCGGCCGGTCAGCCCACGGAGCAGCGGTTCGGCGAGCGTGAGGAGCCCGGACACGGCGGCCAGGGGGTTGCCGGGCAGCCCGACGAGATACGGGCCGGTGCCGGAGTCCTTCGTCTTGAGTCGGGCCAGCAGCATCGGATGGCCGGGGCGGACGGCAACCCCGTCGACCAGCAACTCGGCCCCGGTCTCGGCGAGGACCGGGTGGACGTGATCGACAGGTCCCGATGCCGTACCGCCGGTGGTGATGACCAGATCGGCGCCGGACGTGGTGAGAGCCCGCCGGAGGGCGTGTACGTCGTCACCGAGGCGCTGCGGCGCGGAGACCTCGGCGCCCAGCGCGCACAGCCAGGGGCCGATCATCGGGCCGAGCGCGTCACGGATCAGCCCGTCGTGCGGGAGGCCGCTGGTCAGCAGTTCGTCACCGAGGACGAGGACATCGACGCGAGGGCGCGGGACAGCTAGCAACTCGTCGTACCCGGCAGCGGCGGCCAGACCGAGGACAGCGGGTGTCACCAGGGTTCCGGCGGGCAGGAGTTGATCTCCGGAACGGCATTCCTGGCCACGCGGCCTGATGTCCTGCCCGGGGAGCACCTGGTGATTCGCGTGGAGCAGCCCCCTGGCTTCGTCCACGTGAACGTGTTCGCTGCGGATCACGGCGTTGGCGTCCGCCGGGATGCGCGCGCCGGTGGCGATCCGTACGGCATCCCCGTCGGGGAGCACGGCAGGGGCGCCGTGTCCGGCGAGGATGCCGAGACCCTGGCCGGGGCGCTGGCCGGTGGGGCGTGAGCCGGGGCGTGAGCCGGCACTCGCGTCCCGGGCTCTCTCCCTGTCCCGGGCCCCCTCTCTGTCCCCGGCTCCTTCCTTGTCCCTGGGTTCTTCGAACGCGCGGATGGTCCACGGCCCCGGCCCGGTGACGACCCAGCCGTCCATGGCGGAGGTGTCGAAGGACGGCAGATCGGTGAGTGCCACGAGCGGCTCGGCAAGTACGTGTCCGACTGCCTGGTCGAGGGGGATCCGCCGGGCGCGGACGGGAACGTCGCGGCCCGACCGTGCGGCCAGCGCGCGGGCCGTTTCCCAGGACGTCGCCCGCCTGTGCCGTTCACGTCCGCGGGGCCGGTCGGTGCTCTGGTTCGGGGGCGGGACCGCGGCTGCGCTCGCACCCTCCTCCGCGGGCCGGGGCGGGTTCATGGAATGCGGCCGCCCCGGTGCGCGGGATCGATCCGGGGAACACGGCTGCTCCGACGACCGGGAGTCCGCGCAGTCGGGCTCATCCGCGGGCTGAGGCCGGCCGGTGGGGTGGGGCTGATTCACGGAGTGAGTTCGCTCCGTGGCGCAGGACTCGCCCGGCGACCGGCGCCCGACCAGAGCGAGCGCCTGTTCGACGGCCCGGTCCTCCTCGACGGCCCGCAGTTCCTCCGGGGTCGGTCCCCGATCCACCGAGAGAGAGCGGTCGCCTCCCGAGGGCGAGCTGACCACCGAAGACGTGCCGGTGCTCGAAGACGTACCTGCGGCCAAAGACGTACCTGCGGCCAAAAGCCGGTCGCCCTCCGACGACACCCCACCCGCGGAAGACGAACCGTCCGGCAAGGAGGTGGCGCCCGCCGAAGAGGGAGCGGCCTGCAAGGACGACCCGCCCGTCGAGAATGGATCAGCCGCCGAAGAGCCATCGCCGGGCTCCAACCCGTGATCGGCTGAAGCCGGACGGTCACGGGCAGAGGACCCGACACCCGCCAAGGAACCGGCGTCCATCGCGGGACCGGCGCCCGCCGAGGGGCCTGTGCCCATCGACGCGACGCCGGCGCCAGGAGGCGGGTCGGACCTGCTGTCGGGGGCCGTCATTGCGTCTCGTTCTCATCCGCCCACCGAAGGGCGAGTGCGGCAGCCTTGCGGGCGGCCTCGGCAACCGCCGCCGGGCCGTCGCCGTCGCTGCCCGCCTTCGCCGCCGCGTAACCGACCAGGAAGGTCGTCAGGGGCGCGGCGGGCCGGGCGACGCCGTGAGCGGCGTCACGGGCCAGATCGAGCAGGACGTCGGTGTCGACGTCGAGTTCGATGCCCAGTTCGTTCTTGACTGCGGTGATCCATTCATCCAGCACGGTCCCATGCTCTCTGATGCGGGCACGGGCCGACGCGACGTCCTCCCAGGTGTCGCAGTCGAAGGAGGCGAGAGGACCGGCCTCCACCCGGGCGAGGTCGAGCTCATTCGTCAGCAACCGCAGAGGGAGCCCGGACAGACTGCCGTGCTCGGCGGCGAGCAGGGCGAGCTCGCGGCGCAGCGGTTCGGCACGGTAGACGGCGACGAGAGGCTGATCGCGACCGCCCTGATCGGTGCACAGGGCCCCGTCGCGCCGCCCTTCACCGGCGGCGGCCAACAGAGCTCCGACAGTGCCCTTCCCCAGGAACGGCAGATCGGCCGAGAGAACGAGGACCCGCTCCGCAGTGGTACGCCGGACCCCGGCATCGAGCGCGGCCAATGGACCGCCGCCCTGCGGTTCTTCGCGCGTCCAGGTCACTGTGCGCACGGTAGGCCGCCGCCCACCCACCACCACGGTGGCCGAGGCATCGGCGCAGGCCGCGAGCACCCGGTCGAGCAGCGCACGGCCACCGACCCGGATCCCCGGCTTGTCGGCGCCGCCGAGCCGCTTGGCAGCCCCTCCGGCCAGAACGATGGCGTCATACGCGGTCATGCATCCGAGTATGCGGGCCGCGGCCTCCCGTCGATCCTCCCCCCTCCGTAATCCGGCGGATCGACGAGTGGAGAGAACGAGAGCCCGCGGCCGACTTCGCCTACAACGTGCGCAGCAGCACCGCCGGTTGCTCCACGCAGTCGGCCACGTAGCGCAGGAAGCCACCCGCCGTCCCACCGTCGCAGACCCGATGGTCGAAGGTCAGCGAGAGCTGGACGACCTGGCGTACGGCCAACTCACCCCCGTGCACCCACGGCTTGGGCACGATCCGGCCGACACCCAGCATGGCCGCCTCCGGGTGGTTGATGATCGGGGTCGAACCGTCGACCCCGAACACCCCGTAGTTGTTCAGGGTGAACGTGCCGCCGGTCAGCTCCGCTGGGGTCAGCCTGCCGTTCCGGGCCGCCTCGGTGAGCCGGGTGATCTCGGCCCCGATCGAGTCGACGTTCCCGGCGTGCGCATCCCGGACGACGGGAACGACCAGGCCCCTCCCGGTCTGGGCCGCGAACCCGAGATGGACCTCGGGCAGCCGCACGATCTCCCGCGCCTCCGTGTCCACCGTGGAGTTGAGCTCGGGGAAGCGGGCCAGCGCGGCAACACAGATACGCGCCAGCAGGGCGAGCACCGACACCTTGGGTCCGGCGGCCGGACCACCGGCCCTGTTCATCGCGGATCGGGCGGCCATCAGCTCGGTGGCATCGGCGTCGACCCAGCACGTGGCATCGGGAATCTCCCGCCGGCTGCGCGCCAACTTGTCGGCTACCGCGCCGCGTACACCACGCAATGGAATCCGTTCCAGGGCCGGCCTCGCCGCCTCCCGCGCCACCGGGGGCCGCCCCGGGAGCCGCAACGATGGTTCCGAAACCGACCCCGGCTCCGGCTCCGGCACCGGGACTGAGACCGACACCGTGGTCGCCGGAGGGGCCGCCTTCTGTTCGGCCTTTGCCCTGATCGCGGATTCGACATCGGCCCGCAGGATGAGCCCGTCGGGCCCGGACCCCGCCAGTTGCCGCAGTTCGAGGTCGTGCTGCCGCGCCAGCTTCCGTACCAGCGGGGAGACGACGGCCACCGGCCCCCGCACCGAGTCCGGCACGGATGCGGAACCCGCGGCCGCAGCCGTCGCGGGTGGGGCAGCAGGCGCCCCCATCGCCTCGGGACGAACCCGCCGACGGCGCGCCAACGGTGCGCCTGTCCCGTACCCGACCAGCACATTCCCGGACGACTCTGCCCCACTGTCCCGGGCGCCTGATCCGGAGCCCGAGTCGAAACCGGATCCGGAATCGGCGCCGGAACCCGCCGTGTGGCGTGAGCCCCTAGAACCGGCCATGGAACCGGAACCCGCCGTGGAGCGTGAGCCCGAACCCAGGCCGGGGCTCGCACCCGTGCCCGCACCTGGCCCCGTGCCCGCGCCCGCCGATCCCCCAGACCCCAAGGCCTCCTCAGACTCCAAGGCTCCCTCGGTCCCCACGGCCACCGTCAGCAGCGGCGCCCCGACCGGAAGCTCCACGCCCTCCTCGCCGAACCGTGCGGTCACCACGCCCCCGTACGGGCACGGCACCTCCACCATCGCCTTGGCCGTCTCCACCTCGACGACCGGCTGGTCGATGGCGACGACATCGCCGACCTCCACCAGCCAGCGCACGATCTCCGCCTCGGTCAGCCCCTCGCCGAGGTCCGGCAGCTTGAATTCGAGTACCTGAGGCATCAGCTCTCCGCCTCCCACTGCAAGCGGGCAACCGCGTCGAGCACCCGATCCACGCCGGGCAGATGGTGCCGCTCCTGCATCGGCGGCGGATACGGAATATCGAACCCGGTGACCCGTAGCACCGGCGCCTCCAGATGGTGGAAGCAACGCTCGGTGACCCGGGCCGCGATCTCTCCGCCCGGACCGCCGAAGCCGGAGGACTCATGGACGACCACCGCGCGCCCCGTACGCCGCACGGAAGCGGCGACGGTCTCGTCGTCGAACGGCACCAGTGAGCGCAGATCGACGACTTCGAGATCCCAGCCCTCCTCGACGGCCGCTTCCGCCGCCTCCATGCAGACCGGCAGCGACGGCCCGTACGTGATCAGCGTCGCGCTGCGCCCGGTTCGACGGACGACGGCACGCCCGATCGGTTCCACCGCCACCGGCGCCTCGGGCGACCAGTCGGCCTTCGACCAGTAGAGCCGTTTCGGCTCCAGGAAGACCACCGGGTCGTCGGAGGCGATCGAGGCCCTCAGCAGCCCGTACGCGTCCTCGACGGTGGCGGGCGTGACGACCTGGAGGCCGGGCGTCGCCATGTAGTACGCCTCCGAGGAGTCGCTGTGGTGCTCGACCCCGCCGATCCCTCCGCCGTACGGCACCCGCACCGTGATCGGCAACGGCATGGCACCGGCCGTCCGGTTCCGCATCTTGGCCACATGGCTCATGAGCTGCTCGAACGCCGGATAGGCGAAGGCGTCGAACTGCATCTCCACCACGGGCCGCAGCCCGTACATCGCCATGCCGACAGCCGTGCCGAGAATGCCCGCCTCGGCCAGCGGGGTGTCCGTGCAACGGTCCTCGCCGAATTCCTTCGCCAGGCCGTCGGTGATCCGGAAGACGCCACCGAGGGTGCCGACGTCCTCACCGAGGACGTGCACCGTCGGATCCTCGGCCATCGAGTCGCGCAGCGCTCGCCCGAGCGCCTGCGCCATGGTGGCGGGTTTGGCCTTCGCCGTACGCTCTCCGGCCGGCGCCGCTGCGGTGGTCATCGCCCTTCCTCCACGTCGTTGTGGCCGTGCTGGTCCTGCTCGGCCTCCAGCTCCACACGCAACCGCGCTGCCTGCTCCCGGAGTTGCGTGGTCTGTTCCGCGTAGACATGGGCGAAGAGATCCATCGGGTCGAGCACCGGATCGGCGTTCATCCGCTCGCGCAGAGCCGCCGCCATCCGCTCCGCGGCCGCGCGCGCCTCCTCGATCCCGTCGTCGCCGAGCAGCCCCCGCTCGGTCAGCTCCCGCTCCAGGAGCTGGATCGGATCGTGCGCCCGCCATGTCTCCACTTCGCTCTCGACGCGGTAACGAGTCGCGTCGTCGGCGTTCGTATGGGCGTCCATGCGGTACGTCACCGCCTCGACGAGCGTCGGACCGCCCCCGCTCCGAGCCCGCGCGACCGCCTCGCCGAGGACCTGGTGCACGGCGGCCGCGTCATTGCCGTCCACCAGCCGGCCCGGCATCCCGTATCCCACGGCTTTGTGCGCGAGGGACGGCGCGGCGGTCTGCTTCGCCAGTGGAACGGAGATCGCGAAGCCGTTGTTCTGTACGAGGAAGACGACCGGGGCCCGCCAGACGGCCGCGAAATTCAGCGCCTCGTGGAAATCCCCCTCGCTGGTCCCGCCGTCACCGACCATGGCCAGCGCCACCACGTCGTCGCCCTTCAGACGCGCAGCGTGTGCCAGGCCCACGGCGTGCGGCAACTGGGTGGCGAGGGGCGTGCACAGTGGTGCGATGCGGTGCTCGCGCGGGTCGTAACCGGTGTGCCGGTCACCGCGCAACAGGGTCAGTGCCTCGACCGGGTCCAGGCCGCGCGCCACGGCCGCCAGCGTGTCGCGATAGCTGGGAAAGAGCCAGTCCCGCTCCTCCAGCACCAGGGCGGCCGCTATCTCGCAGGCCTCCTGCCCCGTGCTCGACGGGTAGACGGCGAGTCGGCCCTGCTTGGTGAGAGCGGTCGCCTGCGCGTTGTACCGCCGGCCTCGGACCAGCTCCGCGTAGAGCCGCAGCAGCAGTTCGGGGTCGACATCGGCCGCGGCGTCCGTACCGAGCACGCGGTACGGCTCGGGGTCCGGGAGCAGCGGCGCGGGATCCGTGAGCGGCTTCCAGGCCGGGGGCGGCGTGGGCCGGTAAGCAGCCGCGCCGGGCAGCTCTTGGACCGTCATGACAAGCACCTCCTGGCATCGAGGGTTTCGAGCGGCGTCTGGCGACATCGAGGGTCGTCCGATGTCGAGGGTGTCGAAATACATCGAAATGTCGAGCACTGTCCGAGACACGGTTGTGGTGTGCCTCACCTACCGATTGTTCGGTCGCGAGCGCATTTTGGCTACAGGCGCCCTCAGCCTGTGGACAAACGGTTCTCCACAGCCTGGGATAGGGGCAGGTCGTCCAGGACGGGGAGGCGCGGGCACATGTCAGCTGAACAAATGGCCGACGGGGTCGAGGGCTCCGGCCAGGTTCCGCCCGCGCGCCCGCTCGACGCCATCGACCGCGACATCCTGCGACTGCTCCAGACGGACGGCCGCGCCTCGATACGCTCGGTGGCCGATCGCGTCCACGTGTCGCGGGCCAACGCGTACTCCCGGATCAACCGACTCATCGAGGACGGCGTGATCCGCGGATTCAGCGCGCGGGTGAACCACGAACGGGCGGGGCAGGGCGCCTCCGCGTACATCACGCTCAAGATCGTCCAGAATTCCTGGCGTACTGTCCGCGAGCAGCTCCAAGCGCTGCCAGGGGCCACTCACATCGCACTCGTCAGCGGCGACTTCGACGTCCTGCTGCTGGTGCACACCCCGGACAACCGCTCACTGCGCGAGCTGGTCCTGACCAGGATCCAGGCCATCCCTGAGGTTCTCTCCACCCGGACGCTTCTGGTGTTCGAGGAGACGGACCTCGCCCCGGGCCCGGACCGGCCCACCGAGCTCACGTGACGGAAACCGGAATCCGAACCAGGAGCGGAGCTCGCTCCGCCGTGAAGCCCGTTCACGCGCGCAACCCGCTCACGCGCACAATCCCTTCAGGAGCCGCGCCGGCGGACAGGAACCCGGGCGCACGCAAGGCAGCGGTCGCGCCGAAGGACGGTGGTCCGGGCCGGTCGCGGCGCCAACGCTTCAGCGGCTGGACCGCATCCCGTCGAAGGCCACCCGGACGAGCGTGTCCGCCAGCCGCTCCCCGTCGACACCACCGTCCGGTTGCGGGCGGTACCACTCCACCAGCGAGTTGACCATGCCGAAGAGCAGCCGTGTCACCAGCCGTATGTCGACATCGGAGCGGAGATCGCCGTCCGCGACCGCCGCTCTCAGCAGATCGGTCACCCGATGGTCGAACTCGCGCCGGCGCTCCATGGCCCAGCGCTCGGTCTTCGTGTTTCCCCGTACGCGCAGCAGCAGCGTGACGTAGGGCAGTTCGGCTATCAGCACATCGACGGTACGACGGGTGACGTACTCGACCTGCTCGATCGCACGTCCCTGCGTCGCCCCCGGCTCGTCGAGAATCCCGAAGAGCCCGTCCAGCGCCCGGCTCACCGCGCGGCGGAGCAGTTCCTCCTTGCCCGCGACGTGGTGATAGATGGACGACTTGGAGATGCCCGCCGCCTTGGAGAGATGTTCCATGGACGTGCCGTCGTAGCCGCGCTCGTTGAAGACACGGACGGCGACGGTGAGCAGAGTCTCCGGGGTGTACGTGTCCCGCTTGGCCGTGGTCATGTCCGCGATCCTCCCCTACGAGTTGTCCACAGGTTTGGCGGGCCCCCTTGTCCCGACCGATCGTTCGGTTACTCTAACTCTGTCCGCCCGTCCCTGCCCAGCTCGATGAGGAGTTGGTCCGTCATGGCCGCCGAGCTCTCCCCGCACCTGCTGTCCGAGAAGCACCGCCCCACGCTCGACCAGGCCCTCGACGCGATCCGTACGCGCGCCTACTGGTCCCCGCACCCCGAGCATCCGAAGGCGTACGGCGAGGGCGGCGCCCCCGGCAGCCTGAGCGCCGCCGAGGGCAAGGCCGCCTTCGACGCCGTGCTGCGCACCCGGCTCGACCTCGGCCAGCCGGGCACCGACGGCTGGACGAGCGGGGAGATCTCTCCGTACGGGCCCGAGCTGGGCGTCGAGTACCCGCACGCCGACCTGGACGTCCTGCTTCCCGCGATGCGTACGGGCATGGCCGCCTGGCGCGCGGCGGGCCCCGAGACCAGGGCCCTGGTCTGCCTGGAGATCCTCTCGCGCATCAACGCGCGGACCCATGAGTTCGGCCACGCGGTGATGCACACCAGCGGCCAGGCCTTCATGATGGCGTTCCAGGCGGGCGGACCGCACGCCCAGGACCGCGGCCTGGAAGCGGTGGCATACGCGTACGAGGAGCAGATCCGCACGCCGCGGAGTGCCGACTGGTCCAAGCCCCAGGGCAAGCGCGATCCGCTCCGCCTGCACAAGTCGTTCATCGCGGCACCCCGTGGCATCTCGCTCCTGATCGGCTGCAACACGTTCCCCACGTGGAACGGCTATCCCGGGCTCTTCGCCTCCCTGGCCACCGGAAATCCCGTCCTGGTCAAGCCGCATCCGCGCGCCGTGCTCCCGCTGGCGCTCACGGTGCAGCTGGCGCGAGAGGTGCTCGCCGAGGCGGGCTTCGACGCCAACCTGGTCGCTCTGGCCACCGAACGACCGGGCGAGGGCATCGCGAAGGTCCTGGCGGTCCGCCCCGAGATCAAGATCATCGATTACACCGGATCCACCGCGTTCGGCGACTGGCTGGAGACCAACGCCCGCCAGGCCCAGGTCTACACGGAGAAGGCCGGAGTCAACACGATCGTCCTCGACTCCACCGACAACTACCAGGGGATGCTCGCCAACCTGGCGTTCTCCCTCTCTCTGTACAGCGGCCAGATGTGTACGACCCCACAGAATCTGCTGATCCCCCGGGACGGGATCACCACCGATGCCGGCGACAAGACGTACGACGAGGTCGTCGACGACATCGCGGCCGCGGTCAACGGACTGCTGGGCGACGACTCCCGGGCGAACGCGCTGCTGGGCGCCCTGGTCAACCCCGATGTGAAGGCCCGTCTGGACGCGGCCGCGGAGCTGGGGGAGGTCGCCCTGTCCTCCCGTGAGGTGGCCAACCCGGAATACCCCGACGCCGTGGTCCGCACCCCTGTCGTCGTCAAGCTGGACGGCACCAAGCCGGATGACGAGGAGCACTTCCTGTCGGAGTGCTTCGGGCCGGTCTCCTTCGCTGTGGCGGTCGACTCGACCGCCGACGCCGTGGAACTGCTCCGCCGCACGATTCGTGACAAGGGTGCGATGACGGTCGGTGCGTACACCACCTCACCGGAGGTGGAGCGCGCGGTGGAGGATGTCTGCCTTGACGAGTCGGCCCAGCTCTCGCTGAATCTGACCGGCGGGGTGTACGTCAACCAGACTGCGGCGTTCTCCGACTTCCACGGCTCGGGAGGCAATCCGGCTGCGAACGCGGCCCTGTGCGACGGAGCCTTCGTGTCAAACCGCTTCCGCATGGTGGAAGTCCGCCGCCAGGCGTAACCCGCGTTCCGAGCCTTCGGCCCGGCCCCTCCCCGTCCACTCGGACTTCCGCGCCCTCCGGATCTTCCCCGGACCGCTCGGGTCGCCCGTACCGCCCGCCCCCGTCCTCTCCCTGCCCCTGACGTTTATGGGCTTCCGTCCAACCTCTCCGGCGTTCGAGGAGAGGGGACGGTGGGGACGGGGGCGGGCCCCCGGTCGGGAGGGGCCCTCGGTTACGTGAGGGGGCGGGTGGGGGGAACAGCCCTCAACCGGTGCCCCGCCCGTACACGTACCCCTACTCATGCCTGCACCTGTGCCTCACCGCGCCGCCTACGTCAGGCCCCCGGTTTCCGCCCATCCCCCGGAATCTCCGCATACCTCTGCACCCACGCGTGCATGGCGATCGCGGCCGCGGCCCCCGCATTGATCGACCGCGTCGACCCGAACTGAGCGATGGAGCACACCATGGCCGCGTGCTTGCGGGCCTCGTCGGTGAGTCCGGGCCCTTCCTGCCCAAAGAGCAGCACACACCGCCGCGGCAGTTCGGTCCGCTCCAGCGGCACCGCCCCCGGCAGATTGTCGATCCCGATGATCGGCAGCCCCTCTGCCGCCGCCCACGCTGTCAGCGACTCCGTGTCGGGGTGGTGCCGCACATGCTGGTACCGGTCGGTGACCATCGCACCGCGCCGGTTCCAGCGCCGCCGCCCCACGATGTGGATCTCCTTGGCGAGGAAGGCGTTCGCGGTGCGCACCACGGAACCGATATTGAAGTCGTGGCCCCAGTTCTCGACCGCCACGTGGAAGTCGTGCCGCCGTAGGTCCAGATCGGCGACGATCGCCTCCCGCGTCCAGTACCGGTAGGCGTCGCCCACATTGCGCCGGTCGCCCTGGGCAAGCAGTTCGGGGTCGTACCGCTCGTCCTCGGGCCAGGGCAGCGGGTGCGGCCCGACGCCGATCTCCGTCCCGAACCCGTCGTCGTACTGCATCGGTTCCGCGGCCGGACCAGCTTCTGCCGTCGGAACGGATGCGCCGGACGGTTCCGACCCCGCGGACTCCCCGGTCGACGATTTCCCGCCGGTACCGTCAGGGCGTCCGATGCCACCAGTGCTGCTGTCGCTCTCACTACTCACCCGACGAGCGTATGGCCCCCGTCGCCGCTGCGCTGCGGGACCTCCTCGTCATCGACGGCCTGCCGCGGGCCGGGCACCTTGCCCCGGCGCGAGAACAGCAGCTCCCGCCCGAGCGTCACCCGGCCGCCGAGCCACACGAGGAAGACGGTCGGCAGGAAGACGGAGTCGGCGGCGATCATCGCCATCGAGAAGAAGGGCAGACCGAGCAGCAGGGCGATTCCGGCGTGCTCGCACATCATGACGACGAGCAGGACGTTCTTGACCCGCCGGTTGAACAGGGTGAAGGGGAAGGCGACCTGCACGATGACCGTGCCGTACGTCAGCAGCATCACCATCACGCCGCTGGAAGCGAGGATGTCCGACAGCGCGGGCCAGGGCGTGAAGTATTCGAGCTTGAGCGGGTAGTACAGCGCCGTGCCGTCCTGCCACCGCGACCCCTGGATCTTGTACCAACCCGCCGTCGCATAGATCACACAGACCTCGGCCATGATCACGACGAGGGTCGCGTTGTGGGCGAGGTTGGCGATGACGTCGAGCAGAGTGCGCGCCTCGCTGTGCGGCGCGCGACGGTTCACGGCCCACCAGACGCCCTGGCCGGCCCAGAGGATCCAGAAGAGAACCGGCAGCCACCAGGTGCCGCCGAGGCCGTCCGTCACGGTGGCCACGATCAGGACCAGACCCAGCAGTCCCCAGAGAACCGGACCAGCCACGTCCCCCCGCACCGAGCGCCGAGGACCACCGGCATCCACTGCCGCTTCCGCGTCCTCACCCGCCTCCACGCCGCCATCCGTCTCCGCCGCACGAGCCGCACGCCGGGCGTCCAACGACCAGACCTGTGCGCAGCGCGTCAGCACGAGATAGATCGCCATCAGATGGATGACGTTGTCGCCGCCGTCACCCATGAAGATGCTGCGGTTCTGCAGGGAGAGCACCCCGACCATGAACAGGACCGACGTGGCGCGGGTGTGCCAGCCGACCATCAGCAGCGCGGCGGCGAGCAGTGCCACCGCGTACACGATCTCGAACCAGACCGCACTGTCCGACCACATGAGCGTGGTGAAGGCTTGATTGCCCGATATCAGCTGCTTCGCCATGTCCCAGCCCCACGGGCCGTCGGGGCCGTACATCGCGTGGCGATGTGGCAGTTCGCGCAGCAGGAACAGCAGATAGGTGGCGGAGAATCCGATCCGGATGACGGCGCTCTGGTACGGGCCGAGGGCCGAGGAGGTGATGCGCTGGATGCCGCGGGCGAGCTTGCGATCGAAGGTGAACGTACTCACTTGTCCGCCCCCTCGGCGTTCTCGGGGAGGTCGGCGGAGGTTACGGTCCACCAGGGCAGCACTCGGTAGGACGGCTTCGTACTGATCTTCTCCTCGCTCCAGCCGGGGGCCCCGACCGACCGCGTCTCGGAACGGATCTGGATGCGCTCGACGGTGCCGCCGTAGTCGTGCTCGCCCAGGCGCGCCATCGCTATTCGGCGGAGGTAGCGCTCGGACAGCTCACCGCGCAGGCCGTTTGCCCGGTTCTCGTTGTCGTGGGAGCCGACGTAGAAGTCCCAGCCGCGACGCAGTTCGTTCTGGTGGATGTGGCTGGGGAGCAGATTGCCGCGTATCGCGCGGCCGTCCTCGGCGGAAAGGCTCATCCAGGGTGTGGTGCGGCGGCCGTCGGCGCCGACTATCTCGGCCCGTACATGAACGGCCACGTTCTGCTGAAGCGGATTCGGAGCGAAGAGCTTCCAGTTCTGTTCGAACTCGGGGTAGATCCATTCGTCGACCGCCTCGCCGTGCTGCTTCGTCAGCGTGTTGGAGGGTGCGACATGGAGGAACACCATGGCCAGCTGAACGCAGGCGACCAGCCCGATGACGGACAGCGCGATGGCGGCAGCGATCTGGTACGGAAGCGACAGGGCGGCCATGCCGCCGCGGGCACCCGGCCCCGCACCCGGCCCCTGAACGACGTCGGACGCCGTGTTCTCACCCCGGCCCGGCCCTGGCCCGGCGCTCCTGTTCCCGCTTTCGACGCCCCTGTCGTCGTACGAATCCATCCCGCCCCGATCCCCGTCGATCCCCGGTCCGTCATCCACAGGGTTGACACCCTACGGGCCGCCGACTCACCATTGAAGACATTGAACCGAACGATCGGTCGGTCGGTAGGGAGTCCGGGATGACGGCAGTGACTGCGAGCCAGGCGGCGCAGGCGGGAGCAGGCAGGCCCAAAGGGGCGGACGAGGCCCTGGAGGCCGGCTTCGACGCCGCGGTCGCGGCGGACGAGCGCATCGAGCCCCGTGACTGGATGCCGGATGCCTACCGCGCCTCGCTGGTCAGGCAAATGGCCCAGCACGCCCATTCCGAAATCATCGGAATGCAGCCGGAGGCCAACTGGATCTCGCGGGCGCCCTCACTGCGCCGCAAGGCCATTCTCATAGCCAAGGTCCAGGACGAGGCCGGACACGGGCTGTATCTGTACAGCGCCACGGAAACGCTCGGCGCCAGCCGTGAGGAACTGCTCGACAAGCTCCACGCGGGCCGCCAGAGGTATTCGTCAATCTTCAATTACCCCACGCTGACCTGGGCGGACGTCGGAGCGATCGGCTGGCTGGTGGACGGCGCCGCGATCACCAATCAGGTACCGCTCTGCCGTTGCTCCTACGGCCCGTACGCCCGGGCGATGGTCCGCATCTGCAAGGAGGAGTCCTTCCACCAGCGTCAGGGGTACGAGCTGCTGCTCACCCTCAGTCGCGGCACTCCGGCGCAGCACGAAATGGCGCAGGACGCGGTGAACCGCTGGTGGTGGCCGTCCCTGATGATGTTCGGTCCGCCGGACGGCGCATCGGCCCACTCTGCGCAGTCGATGACCTGGAAGATCAAGCGGCACTCCAACGACGAGCTGCGACAGCGCTTCGTGGACATCTGTGTCCCACAGGCCGAAGCGCTGGGGCTCACCCTGCCGGACCCGGATCTCCGGTGGAACGAGGAGCGCGCGCAGCACGACTTCGGAGCGATCGACTGGAAGGAATTCCAGGAAGTCCTCAAGGGCAACGGCCCGTGCAACGAGCAGCGCCTCAACCAGCGCCGCCGGGCGCACGAGGAGGGGGCCTGGGTCCGGGACGCGGCGATCGCGTACGCCGAGAAGCACACAGCACTGAGGAACGGGGAGGCGACGGCATGAACAGCTCGACCGAATGGCCGCTGTGGGAGGTGTTCGTGCGTTCGCGCCGCGGGCTGTCCCACACCCACGCGGGCAGCCTGCACGCCCCGGACGCGGAAATGGCCCTGCGCAACGCGCGCGATCTGTACACGCGCCGCTCCGAAGGCGTCTCCATCTGGGTGATCCCGTCCGCGCAGGTCACGGCCTCCTCGCCGGACGAGAAGGACTCCTTCTTCGAGCCGGCCGGTGACAAGCCCTACCGGCACCCGACGTTCTACGAGATCCCCGAAGGGGTGAAGCACCTGTGACCGCGGCTCTCGCCCTGGGCGACGACGCGCTGGTGCTCTCGCACCGGCTGGGGGAGTGGGCCGGACACGCCCCCGTGCTGGAAGAGGAAGTGGCCCTGGCCAACATAGCCCTGGACCTGCTGGGACAGGCCCGATTGCTGCTCTCCCTCGTCGGGGACGAGGACGAGCTGGCGTATCTGCGTGAGGAACGCGCCTTTCGCAATGTCCAACTGGTCGAGCAGCCGAACGGCGACTTCGCCCACACCATCGCCCGCCAGCTCTACTTCTCCGGCTACCAGCGACTGCTGTACGAGCAGCTGTCGGCCGGTGACGGCCCGTTCGCCGGGCTGGCGGCGAAGGCGGTCAAGGAGGTCGCGTACCACCAGGACCACGCGGAGCACTGGACGCTGCGGCTCGGCGACGGCACGGCCGAAAGCCACGAGCGGATGCAACGCGCGGTGGACGCGCTGTGGCGGTTCACCGGCGAGTTGTTCCAGCCCGTCGAAGGTATGGAGATCGACTGGCAGTCGCTGCACAGCGGCTGGCTGGAGTCCGTCACCACAGTGCTGGGGCAGGCCACGCTGGCCGTGCCGGACGGTCCGCAGTCCGGAGCGTGGTCGGCTGGCGCGGGCCGTCAGGGCATCCACACCAAACCCTTCGGCCGGATGATCGCCGAGATGCAGCATCTGCATCGCAGCCACCCGGGGGCGTCATGGTGACCGAGACTCTCCTGGAGGAGGAGCTGCACCGGATCGCAGGATCCGTGCCCGATCCGGAGCTGCCGGTGCTGACCCTGGACGAGCTGGGCGTGCTCCGGGGGGTGGACGTGCTCGCACCCGGCAAGGTGACCGTGCGTCTCACCCCGACCTACACCGGCTGCCCGGCGATCGAGGCCATGTCCGCCGACATCGAGCGGGTGCTGCACGACCACGGCATACCGGAGGTCTCCGTGGTCACGGTGCTCTCGCCGGCCTGGTCCACCGACGACATCAGCGCGGAAGGGCGGCGCAAGCTGGCCGAGTTCGGCATCGCGCCCCCGCGCCCGCACGGCGTCGGGGTCCCCGCGGGCGCCCCGGTGCCGCTCACGCTCTCGGTGCGCTGCCCGCACTGCGGCTCGACCGATACGGAGCTGTTGAGCCGGTTCTCCTCCACCGCCTGCAAGGCACTGCGCCGATGTGTGACGTGCCGCGAACCGTTCGACCATTTCAAGGAGTTGTAGATGTTCCATCCGCTCCGGGTCCGCGCGATCGAACGGCTCACGGACGATTCGGTGGCCGTCACCCTCGCCGTGCCGCCCGAGCTGCGCGAGACCTTCCGCCACAAGCCGGGACAGCACCTCAATGTGCGCTACACCGTCGACGACGACGAGATCCGCCGCTCGTACTCGATCTGTTCCCCGGCCGTCGAGGAACCAGCCGATCCGGTACTGCGGGTGGGAATTCGGCTTGTCGACGGTGGCGTGTTCTCCACCTACGCACTGAAGGAACTCGCCGTCGGTGACCTGGTGGAGGCGATGCCTCCGATGGGTCGCTTCGTACTCACACCCCGTGCCGGACGTTTCGCGGCGATCGTCGGAGGCAGCGGGATCACACCGGTGCTGTCGATCGCGGCGACACTGCTGGCACGGGAGCCCGGCGCCAGTTTCTGTCTGATCCGCAGCGACCGGACCGCGGTCTCGACGATGTTCCTGGACGAGGTCGCCGACCTCAAGGACCGCTACCCCGACCGGCTCCAGCTGGTGACGGCCCTCTCCCGGGAGGAACAGCAGGCAGGTCTTCCGTCCGGTCGGCTGGACCGGGACCGGCTCACCGGACTGCTGCCCTCGCTGCTTCCGGTGGCAGAGGTGGACGGCTGGTATCTGTGCGGGCCGTTCGGGCTGGTCCGGGCGGCCGAAAGCGCACTGCACGGCCTGGGCGTGGACCGGACCCGTGTCCACCAGGAGATCTTCCATGTGGACGACGGCCCGAACGCACCTGCTCGCACCCTGGCCGAGACACCGGCTCACAGCAGACTCACCGCGACCCTGGACGGCCGCTCCGGCACCTGGCCGGTGCAGGACGGCGAATCACTGCTGGAAACCGTGCTGCGCAGCCGATCCGACGCACCGTACGCCTGCAAGGGTGGTGTGTGCGGGACCTGCCGGGCGTTCCTGGTCTCGGGCGAGGTACGGATGGACCGCAACTTCGCACTGGAACCCGAAGAGACCGGCGCCGGCTATGTGCTGGCGTGCCAGTCCCATCCGGTCACTCGGGAGGTGGAGCTCGACTTCGACCGCTGACCTCACCGCCACCCCGCTCCTTCCCCTCACAGCCCATGCCCCTGCCTGTTCCCTTCTCGTAGAACCTGTTCTATCTTGACGCATCGTCAGATCCGGACACGGGGGCAGCGGTTCGCGGGAGGCCAGGGCAGTGGACTTCACCTTCACCGAGGAACAGCAGGCAGCCACGGAGGCGGCGAGAGCGGTCTTCTCGGGCGTTGCGCCCGACGGGGTGCCCAGCCCCGCGCTCGTACCGGGTGCGGTGGCCGAGGACATCGACCGGCCCCTGTGGGCCGGGCTCGCGGCGGGCGACCTGCTGGGCCTGACACTGTCGCCGCAACACGGCGGTGCCGGACTCGATCTCGTCGCGCTCTGTCTGGTGCTGCGCGAGTCCGCCAAGGTGCTCGCACGGGTGCCGCTGCTGGAGACGTGTGCGGTCGCGATGGTGCTCCAGCGCTACGGCGACCATGGGCTGGCCGCCGAGTTGCTCCCCCGGGTCGGCCGGGGCGAGTTGGTCCTCACCGTCGGGGCCAACGGCCGCTCCGGCCACGATCCGGCCGAACTCGCGGTCACCGCCCGCCGGGTCGTTCCCGCGACGAACGATCCGTCCGGCGAGGGACTGCGCGAGGTATCTGGTGAGGCCCCCGGGGATAGCGTCAATGACGCCGCGGACTGGGTGCTCGACGGCGTGCAGTCAGGGGTGCCCTGGGCGCAGGCCGCGGACTGGATCGCGGTTCCCGCCCACACGGGCGAGGGCCGAGCCGTTGTCGCCCTGATCCGGCCCACCCACGACGGCGTCACCCTGGCCGAGCAGGTCTCCACCAGTGGCGAGCTGTTCGCCGAGGTCCGACTGGACTCGGTGCGGATCGACAATCGTGCGTTGATGGACGCCGCCGGGGCCTGGGACTGGCTACGCGCCCTGCTCACCACGGGGACCTGCGCGCTGGCGCTCGGTGTGGGGGAGGCCGTGCTCGCCATGACGAGTGAATACACCGGCAAGCGCGAGCAGTTCGGCTTCCCGGTCGCGACCTTCCAGTCCGTCGCCGTACAAGCCGCCGACCGATACATCGACCTGCGAGCCATGGAAGTGACGCTCTGGCAGGCGGCCTGGCGGATCTCCACCGGGACCGACGGCGCGCTTCCCGCCGAGGGCGACATCGCCGTGGCGAAGATCTGGGCCTCGGACGGTGTCCGCCGGGTCGTACAGACGGCACAGCATCTGCACGGCGGCTTCGGCGCGGACACCGACTATCCGCTGCACCGCTTCCATGCCTGGGCGAAGCAGATCGAACTCTCCCTCGGTCCGGCAGCGGCGCACGAGGAAGCGCTGGGCGACCTACTGGCCGCGCACCTCCTCGGCTGAGTCCGACCAGGACCTCGACCGACACCGTCTGCCGTGACCTCGGCCGACACCCGCCGTGAGTACCGGGGCCCCGGCGGCCGGACAGCCACCCGGGCTCAGAGGACGAAGGCAGCGGAGCCGTTGTCGGTGACCATCGGACGTCCGGCACCGTCCCAGGCGAGCATCCCGCCGTCGATGTTCACGGCGTCGATGCCCTGCTGCACCAGGTACTGGGTGACCTGGGCGGACCGGCCACCGACCCGGCACATCACATGCACGCGCCGACCGTCCTCAGCGGCCCCGGTCAGCTCGCCGAAGCGCCCCACGAAGTCGCTCATCGGGATGTGCAGGGCTCCCTCGACGTGCCCGGCCGCCCATTCGTCGTCCTCCCGGACGTCCAGCACAAAGCCGTCCGACGGTACCGCCGCGACGTCCACCGAGGGCAGCGGGGAGAAATTCATGGGTCATGCCTTCTCTCGTACGTACGCTCCAGAGTCATCAGAACGCTACTGCACCAGACCTGCCAGCTCCGCCTCTCGCTGAGAGACCTCGCCCAGCAGCTGATCGGCGATCTCGTCGAGCAGCCGGTCCGGATCATCGGGCGCCATCCTCAGCATGGCTCCGATGGCACTCTCCTCAAGCTCCTGGGCGAGCACCGTGAGGAGTTCCTTGCGCTGGGTCAGCCAGTTCAGCCGGGCGTAGAGCTCCTCGCTCTCGCTCAGCTCCGCCTCCGGCACCACCGGCCCCTCCGCCCACTCCTGCGCCAGCTCCATCAGAAGCGCCTCGTCCCCACGCCCATAGGCGGCGTTGACGCGAGTGATGAACTCCTCCCGGCGTGCCCGCTCCCTCTCGTCCTGTGCCAGGTCCGGGTGAGCCTTGCGCGCCAGCTCGCGGTAGAGCTTGCGCGCCTCTTCGGTCGGCCGGACCCGCTTGGGCGGCCGGACCGGCTGCTCGGTCAGCATCGCCGCCGCCTCGGGGGACAGCCCGTCCGAGTCGATCCAGTCGTGGAACAACTCGTCGACGCCCGGCATCGGCATCACGATCGCCCGCGCCTCCTGCGCCTTGCGGAGATCCTCGGGGTCGCCGGTCCGGGCAGCGCGGGCCTCCGCGATCTGGGCATCGAGCTCGTCGAGGCGGGCGTACATCGGCCCGAGCTTCTGGTGGTGCAACCGGGAGAAATTCTCGACCTCGACCCGGAAGGTCTCCACCGCGATCTCGAATTCGATCAGCGCCTGCTCCGCGGCCCGCACAGCCTTGGCGAGCCGAGCCTCGGGCCGGGCCCCCTCAGCAGACCCGCCGGTCTCCTCGGCAGTCCCGCCGGCAGCCCCACCGGCCTCCTCGGCAGCACCGCCCGTCTCCTCAGCGGTCTCAGCGGCAGCGCCTGCTTCGGAACCGGCACCAGCACCGTCCGGCCGGACATCGTGCGCATCCTGCTCGTGGTGCTCGTGCTGCCGGTCGTTGTCCTGCCGGTCTTCGTCGTTCCGGGTGGTCGGCACCCCGGCGGCTTCGTGGGTCACCCGTCCAGCGTATGGCCACCACCCACGCCCTGAGGACACATGGTCGGCCCAAGGTCCCTCACACGCCCGCTTCGGCGGCTATTCGCCCTGCTCCGACGGCCCGCACCAGCTCCGCGTGGTCCGCCTCGGTACGGTCCGCGTACATCACCGCGAACGCCGCCACCGCTTCGTCCAGTTCGTCGTTCTTGCCGCAGTAGCCCGCTATCAGCCGTGGGTCTGCGCTGTGCGCATGGGCCCGCGCCAGCAGCGCACCGGTCATCCGACCGTAGTCGTCGACCTGGTCGACCGCCAGAGCCGCCGGATCCACACTGCCCTTGCGGTTCCTGAACTGCCGCACCTGGAAGTGCCGCCCGCCGACGGTGGCCCAACCCAGCAGGATGTCGCTGACGACCTGCATACGCTTCTGCCCGAGCACCACCCGGCGCCCCTCGTGCGCCACCTCCGGCACATCGAACCCGACAGCCGGCAGATACGGAGCCAGCACGGAGGGCCGTGCCTCCTTCACCTGCAGGACCAAGGGCTCACCTCGGTGATCGAGCAGGAGCACCACATACGACCGGGTGCCGACGCTCCCCGTGCCGACCACCCGGAAAGCCACATCGTGGATCGCGTACCTGGCGAGGAGCGGCACCCGGTCCTCGGAGATCGTGCCCAGGTAGTCGCCGAGCCCCACCGCCACCGCCGCGGCCTCCTCGTCCGGCACCCGCCGCAGCACCGGCGGCGCCTCGACGAAGCGGCGTCCGCCGTCCCCGGAGTCCTCGGTGGACTTGGCCGCGAAACGGGCGCTGGTGTTGTTGCGGGCCTTCTCCGAGACCCGCTCCAGGGTGCCGAGCAGATCCCGTGCGTCCGTGTGCGAGACCAACTCCTCGTCCGCGATGGCGTTCCAGGCGTCGAGCGCGGGCAGTTCGGCCAGCAGCCGCATCGTCCGCCGGTACGCACCCACCGTGTCGTACGCGCCCCGGCGGCAGGTGTCCTCGTCCGCCCCGGCCTCCCGGCCGGCAAGCACCAGCGAGGCCGCGAGCCGCTTGAGGTCCCATTCCCAGGGGCCGAAGACGGTCTCGTCGAAGTCGTTCAGATCGATGACCAGGCTGCCCCGCGCATCGCCGTACAGCCCGAAATTCGCCGCGTGCGCATCGCCGCAGAGCTGCGCGCCCACCCCGCTGACCGGTGTTCCCGTCAGGTCATGGGCCATCAGCCCGGCCGAGCCGCGCAGAAAGGCGAACGGTGTAGCCGCCATCCGCCCCACCCGGATCGGGGCGAGAGCGGGCAACCTGCCCCGGCTCGACTCCTCGACCGCCCGCACGGCATCGGGCCGGCCTGCCGGGAGGACCAGGGAGGAGTGCGAGGCCCGACGCACCCTCTCCCGCAGCGCCTTGCCCGCCTCCTTGGGTGACTGCGGCGCGCTCCTGCTCGCTGCAGCCGCCCGCCGCGCGAATCCGGGCACGACCGGAATGCGCGGACCCCCTGTAACAGCCCGCTGAACAGGCACTGTCGCTTCGATTTCGCCCATGGCGCGCGGCCTCCCCCGTCCTCGTCCTGCGCTACAGGCCCGACGCCTTGTCGCAGATCAATTGCGACGAAGGTACCGCCGTCCGCCGAAGGCCGTCCGCCCCTGTGGACAACTCGCCGACCGGCCTGTGGACAACATGCCGCGGACAACTCTCCGCCCTGGTCAGACGCCGATGGCCGCTTCCAGCTCTTCCTCCAGCTCTTCCGCGCCATCCGCCCCGGTCGGGGCTTCGGCCCTGACGTGCCGTCCCCGTCCCTGCACTCCCCCGGCCTCGACGGATCCGGCGACGGCGACGGCTGGAGCCCTCTCCGCTGCGGCCTTCCGCCGATGCGCCTCGGCCAGCCCCGCCAGACCCATCACTGCCAGACCCACCACGAACCAGAGCGCGAGCACCAGCACCTGCCGGCCGAGCGCGTGTCCGCCGAAGTACACATGGCTGCGTACCCCCTCGACGAAGCCCGCACCGTTCCAGAAGGAGTGCAGCGCACCGAAGAACCCGGGCTGCAGCTCGGGCCGGAAGATGCCGCCCGAGCTGGTGAAGTTGAGCATCACGAAGAGCACCATCACGCCGAGCGTCGTCCACCGCTTGAGGAAGGTGTGCAGCCCGACACCTATCAACAGAATGCCCGCCGAGTAGAGCCAGGCCATCGCCCACAGACCGCCGAGCCCGTGATCCACGAGGCCGAACATCGGGCCGGCGAACACCGCCCCGATCACGCTCACCACCAGGGATGCGGCGATCGTCAGTGCGGCCCTGATCCGCAGCCCCAGCACCGCGCCCGCGCCGCCGATCACCGCGACCGACGCGTAGGAGCCGATGCTCACCGCGACCAGCAGGAAGAAGATGCCCTGGCCGGTCGGATCACCTGCGGCCGTCGGTGCGGTGTCGGTCATCTTCAGCGGGTGCCCCTGCTCGGCCGCGACCTTGGTGAAGACCTTCTCGACAACCGTGGCGCTGGTGTCGGAGGACGCGCTCGCCACCAGCAGCTCGGGGTGCTTCCCCGGCAGGTAGGCGCCGTAACTCGCCTGGTTCCTCAGGTGGTTCTCGGCGGCCGCGCGATCGGGGACCGTGCGCACGCTCAGCGCCCCGTCCCCCTTGTCCTGCAGTGTCTGCGCGAGTACCCGCACGCTCGGCCCTGATCCGACTACGTCCACCCGCAGATCATGCGGCTCGGGGGCGTGGAACGCCCCGAGGTAGGCAAGCCCCATACCGACGCACATCAGCAGTGGTGTGACGAGATGGCTCAGCACATGACGCAGAGCGGCGGCGGTGGAGCCGGCGGCGGCACTCGGGCCTGAGGGCATGCGGAACACTCCAATAGTTGGCTTTTACAACTCTCAATCCGTTGTACTATACAACTTAAATTCCAAGGAAAGCGAAGGAAGGCGAACCAGTGCCAGGCACCCCCGGAGAACGCGAAGAATCACTGGACGTCATCCAGCGCGAGCTCACCGCCTTCGCGCGGCGCGCGCGGGCCGCAGCGGCCCGCCTCCACCCGGAGCTGCCCCTGGTCTCGTACACACTGCTGGCCCACATCGACGACCGGCACGGCTGCCGCGCAACGGATCTGGCCGCGCACTACATGCTGGACAAATCAACAGTCAGCCGACAGATCGGCGCTCTGGAGAAACTGGGGCTGGTCGAGCGCCACCCCGACCCGGACGACCACCGCATCCAGGTACTGCACCCCACCAAGGCAGGCACCCAGGCGCTCGCCTCGACGCAGGCCAGCCGCCGAGCCGCCTACCAAGAACGCCTCGCGGACTGGACGGCGGACGATCTCGCCAGGTTCGCCGAGTACCTGCTGCGCTACAACTCGGCGGGCGACACGAGCGCGACCGCCCCACAGACGCCGAAGAGCTGACCCGGCAGAACGGCGCGCGAACCACTCGCCCCCGGCGCACCCACACCCTTACGGTGCCCCCTCGCCGTCCAGGCGCGCCTCAACAGTGGCCATCGGAGGTCAGATACGTCCTGGACCAGTGAGCAAGCTCCTTGAGCGCGGGCTCCATCGCGGCACCCGCCCGGGTCAGGCGGTACGAGACCCGCAGCGGCGGCCCCTCGTCGACCTCTCGGACCACCAGACCGGCCGCACCCAGTTCCGAGAGCCGGTCCGAGAGCATGCGCTCACTGATGCCCGGAATCGCCCGCCGCAGATCCGCGAAGTGCACCGGCTGCTGCATCAGCACGGAGACGATCGGCCCCGTCCACCGCTTGCCGAACAGCTCGAACACGCGGGTGATGCCCACATCGACCCGCCGACACGCCTGCTCGCTGTGCTCCGCCATACACCCAGGGTACTGCGCCACAGTGCGCGGCTTACGAATAGTAAGTACCTGTGTTATTACTAGGTACGCACGAAAAAGAGGCCCACCTCATCGGTCCGCCGCCATTCCCAGACATCCGTGGAGACCCCCATGGCCACACTCCTGCATCTCGATTCCGCCGTCTTCCCCGAGGGCTCCGCATCACGCGACGTCAGCGCCGCCTTCGTGCAGGCCTGGCGGGAGCAGCACCCCGACGGGCAGGTCGTCTACCGCGATCTCGCCGCCACCCCGCTGCCCCACCTGGACGCCGCGGCCGTCGCCGCCGGCGCCGAGGACCCGTTGCGCCGCGAGCTCGCAGACGAACTGGCGGCGGCGGACGCCGTCCTGATCGGCGCTCCGATGTACAACTTCAGCATTCCGTCCACACTGAAGGCCTGGCTCGACCAGGTGATCATCGTCGGCCACAACGCGGGCCCGGACGGCCCCGTGGCGGGCACCCCGATCACTGTCGTGGCCAGCCGTGGCGGCTCGTACGCCGCCGGCACCCCGCGCGAGGACGCCGAGTTCGTCCAGAACTACCTGGAGAAGCTACTGACGAGCATGTTCGGCGCCGAGGTCGACTTCATCGTTCCGGAACTGACGCTGGCCCGGTCCAAGCCCGAGATGGCCGACCTCATTCCGCTCGCCGACGTCTCCCGCGCCAAGGCGTTCGCCGCAGCCGCGGAGAAGGCCAAGGCTCTCGCCATCCGCCTCGCCGCCTGAACCGTGTGCGAAGGGGCGGGGCCCGGCGGTCAACCACCCCGCGCCCCGGCCCTCCTCGTATACGCGGGAACGTTTCCAACCGGGTGTTTCACGTGAAACACAGCCCAACCATCCCGAGCCCACCCTGCGGCCCCCTAAAGCCCCGCATCCCTCGCCAGCAACGCGGCCTGCACCCGGTTCTCGCACCCCAGCTTCGCCAGGATCCGGCTCACATACGTCTTCACCGTCGCCTCGCTCATGTGCAGCCGCCGTCCCGCTTCCGCGTTGGAGAGCCCCTCCCCGAGCAGCGCCAGCACCTCGCACTCGCGCCCGCTCAGCGCCGCCACCCGCAGCCGCGCCTCTTCCCCCCGGACCGCCGCCCGCCCCAGGGTCAGCTGATCCACCACATGACGGGTGGCACCGGGCGAAAGGTAGGCATCCCCGGCAGCCGCTGCCCGCACCGCCTGGATCAGTTCGGTCGGGGCGGTGTCCTTGAGCAGGAATCCGGCACCCCCCTGTTCCAGCGCACGCAGGACGTTCTCCCGCTCGCCGAACGTTGTGAGCACGATCACGCGCGCCGCCGGCGCCGCCGTTCGGAGTTCCGCCAGCGCCGTGAGCCCGTCCATCACCGGCATCTGGATGTCGAGCAGCACCACGTCCGCCGCATGGGCGCGGACCAGCTCGATGGCTTCCCGCCCGTTCGTCGCTTCCGCGACGACCTCGATGGATCGGTCCGAGGTGAGGATCATGCGTATCCCGGCCCTGATGAGGGGCTCGTCGTCAGCGATGACGACTCTGATCCGCCGATCCGTCACTCGTACCCCCGTGCTCGTCCCGGACGCCTCACCTACTGGCAATCTCGTAGGACCTCTTCTCGATCAGCTTGCCGTCCCGGAAGCAGAACCGGAACACCGGCTCGGTGTTGATGTTCCCGCCCGTCTCCGAGGACATCAGGACCAGACACCGTGACGCGGCCGGCTTCTTGGGCCCTCCGCCGTCCAGCCCAGCCGTCATGAATGTATCCCCGGCAGGCAGCTCTTCCCGCACCTCGTCCTCCGCCGTGCCGATCTTGATCGACTGGTACTGACTCGGCCCGATCACCGCCTTGTCCACCTCCTTCACCAAGAGGTACAGACCGAAGCCACAGCCCAACACCAATAGCACCAGGGCTCCCGCCGCTATCCCACAGCCCAGCGCGACCCCGCCGCCCGTCTTCCTTCCGCTACCGCTCATCGCCAACTCCCGCTCGGAAACTGTCCCGCCCATGACCGGACCACCGTTCCCCCACAGGACCCGCTGGGACTGCTGCCGGAAGTCGTCCTCCGCGTCAACCATCGGCGCGACCGACTTCCCGCCGGGCATGCCGTCGGCGCCGTACGGAAGCACCCCGGCCACCCGAAAGCCGCCGCCCTCGATCCGGCCGGTGTGCACCATGCCGCCGACCAGCCTGGCCCGCTCATGCAGACCGGGCAGCCCCTGGCCGCCGCTGACCACCTCACCCACCGGCCGCACTTGCCGCTGTGGACCATTGACGATCTCGACGACGAAGGAATCGGGCTCGTAGCGCAGCTCGACCTTGATCTCCGCACCCGGCGCGTGCTTGTACGCGTTGGTCAACGCCTCCTGGACGATCCGGTACGCCGCGTGGTCCGAGGCCGCCGCAAGCGTCCGGACCGTTCCTGTACGACGAAGCTCGACCTCGCTGCCGGCAGCCCGCGCCGTCGCGGTCAGCTCCTCGATGCCTGCGATGCCCCGCGCCGTCGACTGCCCGCCCTCGCCGCCCTGCGACGGCCCCTCGACACCGTCACGGAGAATGCCGACGACCTCGCGCAGCTCGTGCATCGCATGGACCGAGGCGTCCCGCAGCACTCCGACCACTTCCCGCTGTCGCGCCGTCAACTCACGGTCGACCTCCAGCGCGCCTGTATGGACAGAAATCAGTGCCAGCCGGTGGCCGAGGCTGTCGTGCATGTCCTGGGCGATCCGCTGGCGCTCCATGAGCCGCGCCTGCCCCACGATCATGACCCGCTCCCGGACGAGCTGGGCATTGCGTTCCTGCAGGGCGTGCAGCAGGGTCCGGCGCTGCGTCCAGTAGCGGCTGGCGAGGCCGGGCACGAGTGTCGTCGCCAGGAAGTAGAGGGTGGTGAACAGCACCTGGGTCAGCGGCCGCAATGCGGCCCAGTTCACCACGACGGCCAGACCCACGTAGAGCGCGTAAGCAGCGGTAAAGGCCCCCAGAGCCCGCCCGGCTCCGGCGATCCTGCGCCCGGAACTCCACGCCACCACCATCAGCAGCGGCGCGAAGCCATCGGAGAGCCCGGCCAGGGCGGCCGTGGCCACCAGCACGGTCACCGGCAGCCGTCGCCTCATCAGGGACAGCACCACGACCAGGGCCGAGACCGTCCAAAGTCTCAGCTCACCACTGCGCAGCAGCTCTTCCGTCCCGGCCGCGAGCAGCCCGAGCACCACGGCCAGCACGGCCTCTCCAGCCGTCCTGCGCCGGGACCACAGCTCGGGCACCGCACACCACTGCCACCCGGCCCGGAGCTTCGATATCGCGTACACACCCCGCACCCTAGGCAGCCCCGCACGCTCACGACGCCCCACTTTCGTCGCACCCACCCGCAACGAAAGTCGCCCGCACCCCGCTGAGCCCCTGCCCGCCGTACAGAAACCCCTGGGACACCCAGGAGCACCGCCGAACGCCACCACGCATCGACGAACGCCAGTCGGCACCCAGCGCCCAGTACCCGGCACCCGGCACCCGGCACCCGGCACCGATGAACGTCGCCAACCATCGACGAAATATCAGAGTCCGCCAGGGAACGAAGAAGCCCCACAGGCCGTTGGCTCTGTGGGGCTTCTCTCTTGTGCGCGAGGGGGGATTTGAACCCCCACGTCCCTAAGGACACTGGCACCTGAAGCCAGCGCGTCTGCCGTTCCGCCACTCGCGCAAGAGTGGTGTTTCCAGTTTCTCTCACCGTTTGGTGCGAGCGCCTGGCGACATCCGGAAGATTAGCACGCTGGACAGGGTGGATTCACATCCGTTGTTTCACCGAACGCCTGGCGGGAACCGGGAACGCCGAGCGGCCGCCCCCACTCCTCCTCAGTGCACCCCTAGTGCGGGACACTGTCAGGAGGCCGCCTCTACGATCCGTGTGAGAGGTGACACTCATCCACAGGGCAGACAAGGGGAACCAGCCGATTTCCCGACGCGTGGATACGATCAGTAAGCAGTACAGGGACGACTACGACGGAGGAGGTGCCCCATGGGAGTCATGAAGCGTTTCGAGCAGCGTCTCGAAGGTCTGGTCAACGGCACCTTCGCCAAGGTCTTCAAGTCCGAGGTCCAGCCGGTCGAGATCGCGGGAGCCCTCCAGCGCGAGTGCGACAACAACGCAACGATCTGGAACCGCGAGCGAACCGTCGTCCCGAACGACTTCATCGTCGAGCTCAGCACCCCCGACTACGAGCGACTCAGCCCGTACTCCGGCCAGTTGGGCGACGAACTCTCCGGCCTGGTCCGCGACTACGCCAAGCAGCAGCGGTACACCTTCATGGGCCCTATCAAGGTCCATCTGGAGAAGGCCGACGACCTCGACACCGGGCTCTACCGGGTACGCAGCCGCACCTTGGCGTCGAGTTCGTCACAGCAGCAGGAGCCCCAGGGCCGGCCAGGACAGCACGGCCAGCCCCCGTCTCCGGGCCCGGGGCGTACCCCGCAGCCCACCGGTGGCTACGGCTACCCACCCAGCTCCGCCCCGCCCATGCCCGCGGCCCCGCCGCCGGGCGCCGGCAGGCCCGGAACGCCCAGTACCGACCGGCACCCGCCGGCCGGACCCAGCCCCCTGCCGAACGCGCAGGTGCGGCGCTGGATCGAGATCAACGGCACCCGCCATCAGATCTCCCGCCCGACGCTGGTGCTGGGACGCAGCACCGAAGCCGACGTGCGGATCGACGACCCCGGCGTATCGCGTCGGCACTGTGAGATCCGGACCGGAACGCCCTCGACGATCCAGGATCTCGGGTCCACCAACGGCATCGTGGTGGACGGGCAGCACACAACCCGCGCTACGCTCCGCGACGGCTCGCGGATCGTCGTGGGCAGCACCACCATCGTTTACCGGCAAGCCGAAGGGTGAAGCGGGGGCAATGTCAGAGCTGACCCTGACGGTCATGCGGCTAGGTTTCCTGGCTGTTCTGTGGCTGTTCGTGATCGTGGCCGTCCAGGTCATCCGCAGCGATCTGTTCGGAACGCGCGTCACGCAGCGCGGCTCACGCCGCACCGCGACCGACACACGACCGCAACAGACGCGTCAGAATGCCGCGGCACCACCACCGCAGCGCCAACAGCCCGGCCGCCAGCGCCGGGGGGCACCCACAAAGCTGGTCGTCTCCGAGGGCACCCTCACCGGAACCACGGTGGCGCTCCAGGGACAGACCATCACGCTGGGCCGGGCCCACGATTCAACGATCGTCCTGGACGACGACTACGCGTCCAGCAGGCATGCCAGGATCTACCCCGACCGTGACGGCCAGTGGATCGTCGAGGATCTCGGGTCCACCAACGGCACGTATCTCGACCGGACCCGACTCACCACCCCGACACCTGTTCCGCTTGGCGCGCCGATCCGGATCGGCAAGACCGTCATCGAGCTGCGGAAGTAGTACGACAATGAGCGAGCGGAGCGAGCGAGTCGCGGCGGCCCGGGCAACGGACCCGGCCCGGCTCCCGACCGGAGGGTGGGCAGTGTGGCTCGAGACCGGCTGTACCCCGAGCCGACGGGCGAGGTGCGTATGAGTCTTTCCCTGCGCTTCGCCGCCGGATCGCACAAGGGCATGATCCGGGAAGGCAACGAGGACTCCGGCTACGCCGGTCCGCGCCTTCTCGCCATCGCCGACGGCATGGGCGGCCAGGCAGCCGGCGAGGTCGCCAGCTCCGAGGTGATCTCCACACTCGTCCAGCTCGACGACGACGTCCCGGGCTCGGACATCCTCACTTCCCTCGCCACGGCGGTCCAGCGTGCCAACGACCAGCTGCGCATGATGGTCGAGGAGGACCCCCAGCTCGAAGGCATGGGCACCACGCTCACCGCCCTGCTCTGGACCGGCCAGCGCCTCGGCCTCGTCCACGTCGGCGACTCCCGCGCGTACTTGCTGCGCGACGGCGTACTCACCCAGATCACCCAAGACCACACCTGGGTGCAGCGGTTGGTGGACGAGGGCCGGATCACCGAGGAAGAGGCCACCACCCACCCGCAGCGCGCCCTGCTGATGCGTGCGCTGGGCAGTGGGGACCATGTCGAACCCGATCTCTCCATCCGTGAGGTCCGGGTCGGCGACCGCTACCTGATCTGCTCCGACGGGCTCTCCGGCGTCGTCTCCCACCAGACGATGGAAGAGACCCTCGCCAGCTACCAAGGCCCCCAGGAGACCATCCAGGAGCTGATCCAGCTCGCTCTGCGCGGCGGCGGCCCGGACAACATCACCTGCATCGTCGCCGACGTCCTCGACGTCGACAGCAACGACACCCTGGCCGGACAGCTCAACGACACCCCGGTCATCGTCGGCGCGGTCGCCGAGAACCAGGCCGCCCAGCTGAACGACGGCAGCGCCATGCAGACCCCCGCCGGACGAGCGGCCGGCCTCGGCCGCCCCGTCCCGCCGCCCGCAGGCGGCTTCGGTCCGCCCGGAAGCGGTGACGGCGTCGGCTACGACGGGATGCCGGACGGCTCCTTCGACGCCTACACCGACGACGACTTCGTCAAGCCCGGCGGCGGCCGCAAGTGGCTCAAGAGGTCCTTCTACGTCGTGCTCGCGCTCGCCGTCGTCGGCGGCGGTCTCTACGGCGGGTACCGATGGACGCAGAACCAGTTCTACGTCGGTGCGAAGAACGAACACGTGGCGCTGTTCCGCGGCATCAGCCAGGACCTGGCGTGGGTCTCGCTCTCGGAGATCGAGAAGGACCACCCCGAGATCGAACTCAAGTACCTCCCGCCCTACCAGCGCAAGCAGGTCAAGGCGACCATCGCCGAGGGCAACCTCGCCTCCGCACGCGAGAAAATCAGCGAACTCGCCGTCCAGGCATCCGCCTGCGAGAAGGACGCCCAGCGACGCGCGGCCGCGAAGGCCGGCTCCGACGAGGGCCAAGCCAGTGGCACGGACTCCGGCGCCGCCAAGACGTCCGGCACCTCCGACACCACCAAGACCAAGCCGACCGCAGCGACTCCCACTCCTGGTCCCAGCCTCTCGGAGGAAGAGAAAAAGCTGGTCCCGCAGTGCGGTAAGCAGTAAAGCCGTAGGGGGCCTTCAGCACCATGAGCGTTGTCACCAATACGACCACGATCGGCGCGATCGACGCACCGAGCCGCCGCAACACCGAACTGGGACTGATGGTCTTCGCCATCGCCATCTCGGTGTTCGCGTACGCCAACGTCGGACTCGCCATCGACGGCAAGCTCCCGTCCGGCATGTTCGGATACGGAGGCGGGCTCATCCTGCTCGGCGGCGTCAGCCACCTCGTGGTACGCAAATTCGCGCCGTACGCGGACCCGCTGCTGCTTCCGCTGGCGACCCTGCTCAACGGCCTGGGGCTGGTGCTGATCTGGCGGCTGGACCAGTCGAATCGGCTGATCTCGCTGGCCAAGTACCAGTACGGCGTCTTCACCCCTTCCGCGCCCAGGCAGCTGATGTACTCCGCGATCGGCGTCGCGCTGTTCGTCGCCGTGTTGCTCGTGCTCAAGGACCACCGCATCCTGCAGCGCTACACGTACATCTCCATGGTCGCGGCACTGATCCTGCTGATCCTGCCGATGTTCTTCCCCGGCAAGTTCGGCGCCAAGATCTGGATCACGATCGCCGGTTTCTCGATCCAGCCGGGAGAGTTCGCCAAGATCATCATTGCGATCTTCTTCGCTGGCTATCTCATGGTGAAACGCGACGCGCTGGCTCTCGCCAGCCGCCGTTTCATGGGTCTGTACCTGCCGCGTGGCCGTGACCTCGGACCGATTCTGGTCATCTGGGCGCTGTCGATCCTGATCCTGGTCTTCGAGACCGACCTCGGCACGTCGCTGCTGTTCTTCGGCCTTTTCGTCATCATGCTGTACGTCGCGACGGAACGGACCAGCTGGATCGTCTTCGGTCTGCTGATGTCCGCGGCCGGCGCGGTCGGTGTCGCCACCTTCGAGCCGCATGTCCAGTCGCGTGTGACCGCCTGGGCCGACCCGTTCGCCTGCTACACGACCGACGCGAGCGGCGCCTGCGAGCAGATCGCCAACGCCATCATGTCCTTCGGATCGGGCGGCACGCTCGGCACCGGCTTGGGCCAGGGCCACTCCGACCTGATCGGCTTCGCCGCCAACGCCGACTTCATCCTCTCCACCGTCGGTGAAGAACTCGGTCTCGCCGGAATGATGGCCGTCCTGCTGATCTACGGTCTGATCGTCGAGCGCGGCGTACGCACCGCCCTCGCCGCCCGAGACCCGTTCGGCAAGCTCCTCGCGATCGGCCTCTCCGGCGCCTTCGCCATTCAGGTCTTCGTCGTCGCCGGCGGTGTCATGGGGCTCATCCCGCTGACCGGTATGACCATGCCGTTCCTCGCAGCCGGCGGCTCGTCCGTGCTGGCCAACTGGGCGTTGATCGCCATTCTGATCCGGATCAGCGACACCGCCCGTCGGCCCGCCCCGGCCCCCGCCCCGTCCTCCGACGCCGAGATGACCCAGGTGGTCCGACCGTGAACAAGCCTCTCCGCCGGATCGCGATCTTCTGCGGCGTCCTCATCCTCGCCCTGCTCGTGCGGACCAACTACCTGCAGTACGTCCGCGCCGACGAACTGAACAGCCGCGACGAGAACCGCCGCGTCCGCATCGAGCGTTACGCGCACGAGCGCGGCAACATCATCGTCGACGGCAACGCCGTCACGGGTTCCGTCGAGACCAAGGGCAGCGACTTCAAGTACAAGCGGGTCTGGAAGAACGGCCCCATGTGGGCCCCTGTCACCGGTTACTCCTCGCAGGCCTTCGACGCGACACAGCTCGAAAAGATCGAGGACGGCATCCTCACCGGCAATGACGACCAGCTCTTCTTCAACCGAACGATGTCGATGTTCACCGGTGAGAAGAAGCAGGGCGGCAACGTCGTCACCACCCTCAACGGCGATGCCCAGAAAGCCGCCTTCAAGGGGCTCGGCGAGAAGAAGGGAGCGGTGGTCGCCCTCGATCCTCGGACCGGCGCGATCCTCGCCCTCGCCAGCACCCCCTCGTACGACCCCTCGGTCTTCGCGGGCAACTCCAACAAGGACAGCAAGGCGCGGCAGGTGCTCCTGGACGACAAGGACAAGCCGATGCTCAACCGGGCATTGCGCGAAACCTACCCGCCCGGTTCGACCTTCAAGGTCGTGACGGCCGCCGCGGCCCTGGAGAACGGCCTCCATTCCGACATCGACGCCAAGACGGACTCCCCGCTGCCCTGGCGACTGCCGCTGTCCACCTCCAACCTCGACAACGAGGGCAACATCCCGTGCAAGGACGCTTCGCTCCGCGAGGCGCTCCGGTGGTCCTGCAACACCGTCTTCGGCAAGATGAGCGACGACCTCGGCAACGACAAGATGATCGAGGAAGCGAGCAAGTTCGGCTTCAACAAGGAGATCTTCACTCCGGTCCGCGCCGTCGCGAGCATCTACCCGAAGGACAACCGGCCGCAGAACGCCATGGCGGGCATCGGCCAGGCCTCCAACCGTGCCACCCCGCTCCAGATGGCCATGGTCGCCGCAGCGGTCGCCAATGACGGCAAGCTGATGCAGCCGTACATGGTCGCCAAACGCCAGGCACCCAGTGTGGACGACATCTACACCCACGAGAAGGAGCAGTTCAGCCAGCCGCTCTCGGCCGAGAACGCTCAGAAGCTCCAGCAGATGATGGAGACCGTGGTCCAGAACGGCACAGGCACCAAGGCGCAGATCCCCAACGTCACGGTCGGCGGCAAGACCGGTACCGCCCAGCACGGCCTCAACAACAGCGAGAAGCCGTACGCCTGGTTCATCAGCTACGCCAAGACCAAGACGGGATCTCCCGTCGCCGTGGCCGTCGTGGTGGAGGACGGCGCCGCGGTCAGCGATGACATCTCGGGTGGTGGCCTGGCCGCGCCGATCGCCCGTGAGGTGATGAAGGCCGTCCTGGCACGCAACAGCTAAGCCTTCCGCACCTCGCTCGCCCACTCGCACCCGGTCGTCGTACGCGTACGGCCGGGTGCGAGCGTGTGCGCACATGATCTCCGTCACACCGGTTGCGGCCTCCTTACCCTTCGAGGTCGGGCTGGTTACGCCCCCGAGATCAGCCGGTTGAGAGGACACAGCGAAGGGCCGCCCGTTCACCAAACGGTCGGCCCTTTTCCATGAACTGGCCAGTTCGGGCAGGGGTACCCCTATGAAGAAGGCATTTTCCCTGCTGATAGCCGGCGTTCCCGCGACCGTGGCCGTCACCATTACGACGGCCACCCCGGCCGGCGCCGACACCTACATGTCCGGAGCAGAGAAGGGCGGCTATGAGCTCTACTTCAACTCGAACAAGAGCAGCGCATGGCAGGGGTGGGCCTGGAACGACCCCGGCTTCTGTGACGACTACTTCACATGCCGGGGCAACCGCAGTGGCTACACCCAGACCATAAAGAACAACGCGGCGCACGTCGTGAACTGGAACAACCCCAGTAGCGCCAAAATTTACTGCACCTCGAACTATCGGGGTGCCTACCAGACGTTCGGCAAGGTGTTCAGCAGCTCCTACGCCGGCCCGCTCAACAGCACGCTGAAGAGCAACAACGCGTCCGCCCAGTACGTTTCGTAATGCCCGTCGGCGAGTTGCCCGGCCTCGGCGGCAACTCGTCGTTCCCACCCAACGACCGGGACACGAATCGGAAATACCACGCTCAGCTCCAGCAGGATGGTCCGCCGTGCGTCCGGCCGTCACCCGGCGGGATCGCCACAACCCTCGTTCTCATGGTCGGTGCGGCGGCCTGCGGCAGCAGCGGCGACGCGGAGAGCCCGGCCCACCCCACGAGGAATGCCTCATCGGTCGTCGAAGAGACGGATCCCGCACCGGTACGGGACATCCCCAAAAACTCTGTGGCACGCGACCTGAAACTGTCTCTCGACGCCTACGTGATCGACGGTGCCCGGTCCCGGCGCATTTTTCCTGGCAACCGAAGAGCTGAAGCAGAAATGCATGCCGGAGCAGGGATTCGGCCATGTTCCCGAAAGGCCCATCCCCGCAGCCGGACCACTCGGAAACGAGCTGTGCTGCGGAAGCGCTGACGCAAAAATCGCCGCCACGTACGGGTACCGGTTCCCGCCAGAACGTGGTCCGAGCGCTCAGAAGAAGCCGCCGTCCGAGAACGGGAGGCTCTTGGACAAGGCATTCAAGGTGCTCACCGGGCTCAAGCCGGCAGAAGCGTCCGAAGGCAACCAGTCTCGGAAACTCCGACCGCGGCTGTGTGAGCGCGGCGGAACGAAAGCCGACGGAAGGCGCCCCGAACATCGGCGATGGAATGGCCGCGCAGATCCTTCCCCAGGAAAGCTTCATACGGTCCATGGGCGACCAACGCTCCAAAAGGGTTTGTGCTTCCTGGTCCGGGTGCATGAAGGAAAAGGGTTTCAACTTCAAGATACCCATGCATCCGGCGAACGAATTCACCGCCGCGGGGCCGCCGACCGCTGCCGAGACATCCACCGCGACAGCAGATGTGGAATGCAAGCAGAAGTTCAATGTCATGGGTATCCGGTATGCAATGGAGACAGCTTACCAAAACGGTGCGAACCGGGAAAATACCAACCAATTGAACAAATTTCGCACATACAACGAGACCACACCGAAAGCCGCATCATCTCTGCACTGACACGTCGGCGCCGCTGCACGGCCCGTCCGGATGTCACACGACCCGCACCCGCCATCGCTCGCCGAGCAGGACCGTTTGTACCGGTCGCGTATCGGCTCCGGACAGCGCCGGGTTTGATTTGCCTCGACGGGTACCGTATTCCAGGCACCCGTACGTGGACGGTTCAGGGAGAGGTCTACCGCTATGGAAGAGCCGCGTCGCCTCGGCGGCCGGTACGAGCTGGGCTCCGTGCTCGGTCGTGGTGGCATGGCCGAGGTCTACCTCGCGCACGACACCCGGCTCGGCCGCACCGTAGCTGTGAAGACACTGCGGGCCGATCTGGCCCGCGATCCGTCCTTCCAGGCCCGGTTCCGCCGTGAAGCCCAGTCCGCCGCCTCGCTCAACCACCCGGCGATCGTCGCGGTCTACGACACCGGCGAGGACTACGTCGACGGGGTCTCCATCCCGTACATCGTGATGGAGTACGTCGACGGGTCGACGCTCAGAGAACTCCTGCACTCCGGCCGCAAGCTGCTGCCCGAGCGCACCCTGGAGATGACCGTCGGCATCCTCCAGGCGCTGGAGTACTCGCACCGCGCGGGCATCGTCCACCGTGACATCAAGCCGGCGAACGTCATGCTGACGCGCACCGGCCAGGTCAAGGTCATGGACTTCGGCATCGCCCGCGCCATGGGCGACTCCGGTATGACGATGACCCAGACCGCGGCCGTCATCGGCACCGCCCAGTACCTCTCTCCGGAGCAGGCGAAGGGCGAGCAGGTCGACGCGCGCTCCGACCTGTATTCCACCGGCTGCCTGCTCTACGAGCTGCTGGCGGTCCGGCCGCCGTTCGTCGGCGATTCACCGGTCGCGGTGGCCTACCAGCACGTACGGGAGGAGCCGCAGCCGCCGAGCAACTTCGACCCCGAGATCACGCCCGAGATGGACGCGATCGTGTTGAAGGCCCTCACCAAGGACCCCGACTACCGCTACCAGTCGGCCGACGAGATGCGCGCCGACATCGAGGCCTACCTTGACGGCCGGCCGGTCGCCGCCACCGCGGCGATGGGCGCCCCCGGTTACGGCGGCTACGAGGGATACGGCAGCGACCAGCCCACCACCGCGCTGCGTGCCGCGGACCAGAACGGCGCGCCCACGTCCATGCTGCCCCCGGTCAACCCGGACGACGGCGGCTACGGCTACGACGACCGCCCGGACCGGCGCCGCCAGAGGAAGAGCAACACCTCGACGATCCTGCTGATCGTCGCGGGCGTCCTGGTGCTGATCGGCGCGATCCTGATCGGCCGGGCGGTGTTCAGTGACAACAAGGGCGGCAGCGGCAAGGTCGATGTTCCGAACGTGGTCGGCTCGACCCTGAAGGAAGCACAGAAGCTCGCGGACACCTCCGACGTCGTCCTCAAGGTCGGCTCGCGCGAACCCTGCGAGGATCAGCCCAAGGGCAAGATCTGCAGCCAGACACCGACCCCCGACGGCAAGATGGATCAGAAGGACACCGTCGAGGTCGTCGTCTCCACCGGCGCCCCCAAGGTCGAGGTCCCGAGCGTCGTGGAGAAGACGGAGGACACCGCCCGCAAGGAGCTTGAGGACAAGGGCTTCACTGTGAACGTCACCACGGTCGAGTCGTCCGACAAGACCGCGGGTACGGTCGTCAAGCAGGACCCCGACGGCGGCTCGAAGGCCGAGAAGAACTCCGAGGTCACGATCACGGTAGCCAAGGAGGCCACCCAGAAGGTGCCGCCCGTGGTCGAACGGGACTACGACGCCGCGGTGGCTCAGCTCAACGGCGTGGGCTTCAAGAACGTCTCCAGGACCGACGTCGATTCGGATAAGCCCGCGGGCCAGGTGATCAGCCAGAACCCGCCTGCGGACTCGATGCAGCCGCTGACCGCCCAGATCGTGTTGACGGTCTCGAAGGGCCCGCAGCAGCCGGAGAAGGCCACCGTTCCCGACCTGCAGGGCCGCACCCTCGCGGAGGCGAAGAACCTGCTTGCTGAGGCGGGTCTGCAACTCGGCCAGGTGACGGGCCCGAACGACGACAACGCGAAGGTCTTCGCTTTCCAGCCCAACGCGAACGAGCAGGTCGACAAGAACAGCGCCGTCACCGTCCAGACCATGCCAGGTGGTGGAGACGGCAACATCTTCGGCGGTCCGTCCGGCCGACGGCACTGACCCCGAACCGCACCGACCACCATCGGGCCCCGGCACCTCAACGGTGACCGGGGCCCTTTGCCGCTCACGTGACGAGTAAGACCGACCGGCACACGGGGCGTGGGAGAAGGAGCGGGGCCGGGTGCGTGCAGCTGCCAGGCGGAGGAGGGAGGCAACACGAAGGGAGCCCCTCCCACGCCCTTCGGGCCATGGGGGAGTCGTCGACCGACGGACGACAACGCCGCAGATGCGCGTGCCCGGCCCCGCGACGCCGCCCCCCACGTGCCGGTCGGTCCAAGCCGCCGGGCCGGCAGGCCACGACAACACAGAGCCCGAAGTCGCCTGGAATGGTTGCGACTTCGGGCTCGACTCGTCGTATCGGCTAACGCAGCTCCGCCGGCTTCGTACGGTGCTTGTCCACCTTTTCGGTACGCACCAGCTCGCCCCACACGATGTAGCGGTACTTCGACGTGTAGACCGGTGTACAGGTCGTCAACGTGATGTAGCGGCCGGGCTTCTTCGCTCCCGAACCCTTCGGCACCGCCTGCAACACGTCGACGTTGTACTTCGACGTCTCGGGAAGCTCCTGGAAGACCTTGTAGATGTACCAGGTGTCCCGGGTCTCGAAGACGACCGCGTCCCCCGTCTTCACCTTGTCGATGTTGTGGAACTTGGCACCGTGCCCGTCGCGGTGTGCCGCCAGGGTGAAGTTGCCCTTCTCGTCCCAGGGGAGAGCCGACTTCACCGGGTCCGTGTAGTAGCCCGCGATGCCGTCGTTGAGGTTCTCCGTGTCGGTGCCCTTCTTGACCAGCACCTCGCCGTTCTCCATCGACGGGACGTGCAGGAAGCCGATGCCGTCCTTGGTGTCCAGCGCGCCCGGTCCACCGGCCCAGCGGTCGCGGACGGTGTGCCCCTGCTTGGTGGCCTCTCGGTCGGCGAGCACATTCGTCCACCAGAGGGAGTAGACGACGAAGAGACCGAGCACCAGGCCCGCGGTGATCAGCAGTTCACCGAAGAAGCTGACCGCCGTCGCGACGGGATGGCGGTCCCTGCGCCGTGACGGGGGCTCGGCTTCACCGACTGGCTCTTCGTGCTCGGTCCTCGCTGTCACCGCACCCGTCCCTGTCGTGATGATGTTTCAGCCGACGAGCGCGTCGGGCTTCCCCTTGCTGCGCGGTCGTTCGTCGACCATCTTGCCCCAGACGATCAAACGGTACGTACTCGTGAATTCCGGCGTACAGGTCGTCAGCGTGATGTACCGGCCCGGCCCGGTGAACCCCGAACCGGGCGGTACCGGGCCGATCACCGAGACATTGGACGGAGATGTCTGCGGAAGAGTTTTCATCGCCTTGTACGTGTAGTACGCATCCTGCGTCTCGACCACGATCAGGTCACCGGGGCGCAGCCGGTTGATGTAGCGGAACGGCTCGCCGTGCGTGTTGCGGTGGCCCGCCAGCGCGAAGTTGCCCTGCTTGGCCGACGGCATCGCGGTGCGCAGCGTGCCCTCGCTGTAGTGGCCGACCATGCCCCGGTCGAGGACCTTCTCCTTACTGATGCCCTCGGCGATCGGAGCGACCACGTCCAGTTTGGGGATGTGGATGATGGCGAATCCCTGTCCCGCTTCGAAGACACCGGGATTGCGGTCGCCCTTCGCCCAGTCGTCCTGGATCTTGTGCGTCTCCTTGCCGGCGTACTGGTCGGCACGCACATTCGTCCACCACAGCTGGTACGTGACGAACAGCAGCATCAGTACACCGAAGGTGATGAACAGCTCCCCGGTGACCCGGCTGGCGACCACGGCCGGGCTGTCCTTGGCCGCGCGCGCCGCCCGCCGTGCCTCGACGCGCGACATCGGCTTCCCGCCCGGCGCGGTGGTCGGCCCCGTGGTCCCCAGGCGCGGTTCGACACGTCGGCGGCCGCGCCCCTTCGCGGCACGTCGGCGCTCGGCACGGCCTCCGGTACGCGGTTCCGGATCGGTCCCCTCGGCCCCGGCGCCCGGTTCCGCGAAGCTCTCCGCGTCGCTCGCCGCCCCCGGTTCCCGCTCCGGCTCGGGCTCGGGTCCGAACCGGGAATCCGGTCCGGGGGTCGACCGCCGGGGCGCCACCGGCCGACCGGCCGGGCTCCGGGGGTCCGCCGTCCGCAGACCGACCGTCGCGTCATACATGGGGGGCGGCGCGAGGGAAGGAGAGACGGGCTCCGCCTCGGGCGCCGGGGAAGGCGTCGGCGCGGGCGTCTGCTGCCCGTACCAGTCCCGTTCGAACCCCTCGGGGTCGTACCACTCCCGCGGGGTCTCCTCGGGGCTCCGCGCCCCCTGAGGAGCCGGTGCCGGTCCCTGTGCTTGCGTCTGCGCCCGTGGCTGCTGATCCGGGGCGCGGTGCTGCCCTCGCCCGCGTCCCCTCTCCTGCCCTGCTCCCGCCGCCTCCGGCGGGATGCCGCCCGACCGGAACCACGGCGAGGCATGCTGCCCCGGCAGCGGATCGTTCAGCGGATCCGCCAGTCCGTCGACCGCCGCCTCGAACGCGCCCGCGGCCTCGTACGCTCCTTGCTCGTACGGGCCGTTCTGTCCGGCGTCATGCTCGGGGCGGAGTGCGGTCACGCGGCGGCCTTGCCCACCACCGGCGCGAGCCCCGCCGATCTCGCTACGGCCTCTGTGTCGCCGCACCGCGCCAGCCAGTTGGCCAGCATCAGATGGCCGTGCTCGGTCAGCACCGACTCCGGATGGAACTGCACGCCCTCCACCGCCAGTTCACGGTGGCGCAGCCCCATGATGATGCCGTCGGCGGTGCGCGCCGTCACCTCCAGCTCCGGCGGAACCGTGTCGGGTTCGGCGGCGAGCGAGTGGTAGCGGGTCGCGGTGAAGGGGGACGGCAGGCCGGTGAAGACGCCGGTGCCCTCGTGGGTCACCAGTGAGGTCTTGCCGTGCAGCAACTCGGGGGCCCGGTCCACCACACCGCCGTACGCCACCGCCATCGACTGCATTCCGAGGCAGACCCCGAAGACCGGGACGCCCGTGGCCGCGCAGTGACGGACCATCTCGACGCAGACACCCGCCTGCTCCGGGGTCCCTGGACCGGGCGACAGCAGGACACCGTCGAAGCCGTCCTGGGCGTGTGCCGTGGTCACCTCGTCGTTGCGCAGCACTTCGCACTCGGCGCCGAGCTGGTAGAGGTACTGAACGAGGTTGAAAACAAAACTGTCGTAGTTGTCCACGACAAGGATGCGGGCACTCACTGGCCGGCCCCCGTCCCGGTCGAGCCGTCGACCGTCACATCGCCGAACGGAAGCAGCGGCTCCGCCCACGGGAAGACGTACTGGAAAAGCGCGTAGACGACGGCCAGCACCAGCACGAGCGAGATGAGCGCGCGCACCCATGCGTTGCCCGGCAGATGCCGCCAGATCCAGCCGTACATGCTGTCCCCTCCATTCGGTACGGGAACCAGACTAGAGGGCCGGGGCAGAAGCGTGGGTCAGCTGTGGAAAGCTGCCGGCTTGCCGTCGGTCACAGGCTGGGTCGCGTCGAGGTGCGCCCAGGCGATCAGCCGGTGGCTGCTGCCCCATTCGGGGTCGCAGGTGGTCAGCGTCAGATAGCGGCCGGGCCCGTCGAAGCCGGATGTGCGGGGTACGGGGTCGATGACCCCGATGTCGCTCGGCACCGTCCGGTAGGGCTTCTTGTCGATGCGGTACGTGAACCACGTCGTCCCGTCCGTCAGCACCACCGGATCGCCCGGCCGCAGCTTCGGGAAGTCCTTGAACGGGTCCCCGTACGTGCGGCGGTGTCCGGCCACCGCGAAATTTCCCCGCGCGCCGAGACGGGCGGTTCCGCTGTAGTGGCCGAGCCCCTTCTGCAGAGTCCGGACCTCGGTGTTCTCCAGAACGGGCCACTCCCAGCCCTTGCCGAAGCGCGGTATGTAGAGCATCGCGAACGGCTTGCCGTCCCGGTACGCCGCCGGGGTCGGCGGCGCCGTCGGCTTCGGAGACTTGTCCGGTGCGGGCGCGGTCACCGGCCCCTGGGACCACTGGTTGCGCAGAGTGTCGATCTGCCCCTCGGTCGCGTCGGCGGCCTTCACCCCGGTCCAGAACAGCACGTACACCACAAAGAGCACGATCAAGGCACCGACGGTGATGCAGAGTTCACTGAACGTCCTCACGACCAGTCGCACCGACACCGTGTCGGCCTCCCCACTGCTGCTCGCTACCGCACCGGCTCCGCATGGTGGAGATCCACTGTGCCCGAGTAGCCGGGAAGAGTCACCGCCTCGTGCTCGTCGACTTTCCAGCCGAGCCCGTACGCCTTCACATAGAGCAGGTAGTTGCTGATCGCCTGGGAGTCGTTGAGCGCCTGCTTGAGCCTGCCCGGGTCGCCGACCGCGGTGATCTTGTACGGCGGGGAGTAGACCCGGCCCTGGAGGATCAGGGTGTTGCCCACGCAGCGGACCGCGCTGGTGGAGATCAGCCGCTGGTCCATGACCTGGATGCCCTGGGCGCCGCCCTGCCAGAGGGCGTTGACGACTGCCTGGAGGTCCTGCTGGTGGATGACCAGGTCATTGGGCTGCGGGTCGGGGTAGCCGGGGTTGGCGGTGGCGTTGGGCGGGGCGTCGTCGAGGGTGACGGCCACGGACCGCCCGGAGAGCTTTGCCGTACCCGCGGCGCGCTCCAGCGCCTTGAGCCGCGCGTCCTCGGCCTTGGTATTGCCGTCGTCGCGCCGGACGAGGGAGTCGATGTCCTCGCGGACGGATGCGGTGGTCTCGTCGAGCTCCGCGTTCTTGCCGCTGCGCTGCTGGATGAGGTCGGAGAGCTTCAGCAGCGAGGAGTCGGTGCGGATATTGGTGCCCTTGGCCGTGTTGGCGCTGGTGACGAAGATCAGTCCGGCGAGGGCGAAGACAGCAGCCGTGAGCACCCGGGCCGGGTGCCGGAAGGTGCGCCGGACCGGTCCTTGGGGGGAGTCGGCAGAATTGCTCAACGTACCCTTATCTCCTTACGGCGCCACGGAAGCACTACGCTAACGGACGCCCGGGGGAGGCAGCATTCCCCCTCGGGTCCTTGCCCCGGCGCCAGCCACAGTTCCCTGCGCGGTCACGCAGCGCATCGACAGGAGAGTTCCTCGTGCCGAAGTCACGTATCCGCAAGAAGGCCGACTTCACGCCCCCTCCGGCGAAGCAGGCAACCAACATAAAGCTGACCAGCCGCAGCTGGGTGGCGCCGGTGATGCTGGCGCTCTTCCTGATCGGTCTGGCCTGGATCGTCATCTTCTATGTGACCGACGGCGATCTGCCGATCAAGTCGCTGGGGAACTGGAACATCGTCGTCGGCTTCGGCTTCATCGCCGGTGGCTTCGGTGTCTCCACGCAGTGGAAGTAGCGCTGCGGAGCAGGTGATCTCACGGCGAGGCCCGGTCCGGCAAGCCTTGCCCCGAGTTACCCACAGCGTTATCCACAGGCGGGGGAAAAGGTCAGACGATCTGTGGATAACTCCCTGGTTGTTGACGCCGATGTGACTGCAGCCTCCCTCATCCAGGGATGGCACGCCCCTTGTCCCTGCTGGAAAAACCCAGCTCAGTGACAAGGGGCACAGTTGTTCCCACGGAATGCACAAGATCCGGCACGCGCTGTGGACAACTGGTGCTGTGGACAACTGACCGAGGGAACAACCGGACATCGACGCCCTCGGTCACGTCCGTATCGGCGTCCGCGGCCACGTCGATACCGGCGTCCGCACCGCGTCCACATCGGCGCCCGCAGCCGTGAGCGTTTCGGCGTCCGCAGCCGCCGCGTCGGTACGCGTGGCGCCCCGGCCCCGTTCGCTCAGGTCAGCGCCGCCGTTCTGGCGAGGACGATGACGACCACGGCCGCCAGGACCAGGGCGCAGGTGCCGTACTGCACCAGTGCGCGCCGTTCTCGGGGTGCATGCACCATGCCGATCGCGATCAGCGTGCCCGCGATCAGACCGCCCACATGCGCCTGCCAGGCGATCCCGCCCCAGGGGTTGAAGGTGATGACCAGGTTGACCGCGAGAAGCACGAAGACCGGGCGCATGTCGTAGTTGAGTCGGCGCATGAGCACGGCGGTGGCACCCAGCAGACCGAAGATCGCCCCGGAGGCACCGAGCGAACCCTGTACGGGTGCGGAGAGCCAGTAGGTGAGCGCGCCACCCGCCAGGCCGGAGAGCATGTAGAGCGCGAGGTAGCGGGCACGGCCGAGCGCCGCCTCCAGGGGGCCGCCGAGCCACCACAGCCCCAGCATGTTGAACACGATGTGCCACATCTCCTGGTGCAGGAACATCGACGTCACCAGCCGGTACCACTGGCCCTCGGCGATGCCCTCCAGCGGGCCGCCGAAGTGCGTCGTGGCACGGCCGAGCAGCACCAGCTCGTTGACCAGCGCGTCGCCCTTCGCCAGCACGGCGATGTACACGGCGACGTTGATACCGAGCAGGATCTTGGTGATGAGCCGGGGATCGGCGGTGATGCTGCCGCCCGCGACGGTGCGCGGCGCGTTCGCGGCCGGGCCGTGTCCCGTACCGGATCCCTGGCGGACGCAGTCCGGGCACTGGAAGCCGACCGAGGCGTTGACCATGCACTCGGGGCAGATCGGCCGGTCGCAGCGGGTGCACCGGATGTGCGTCCCACGGCCGGGATGGCGGTAGCAGCTCAGCGAGCCGTCCGTGGCGGCGGTCCGGTCCCGGTCTGCCGGTGGCTGCTGGTCCATCGGTCCCCTCACTTCCCGGCCCCTTCGGTCCTCGTCGTGGCGGCAGTACGCACAACGCAGCCCTGCTCGTCCGCTATGTAACCAGTACGGACGAGCAGGGCTGTTGGTTCCCCGAAAGGACAATCAGAGCGTGATCATGCGCCGACCACTGGTGATCACCGGTTCTCGATGACGACCGACTCGATCACGACGTCCTGCAGCGGACGGTCGGTGCGGGCGTTGGTCTGGGTGGCGGCGATGGCGTCCACGACCTTCTGGCTGGCGGGGTCGACGACCTCACCGAAGATGGTGTGCTTGCCGGTCAGCCAGGCGGTCGGGGAAACGGTCACGAAGAACTGCGAGCCGTTGGTGCCCGGGCCGGCGTTGGCCATGGCCAGCAGGTACGGCTTGTTGAAACTGAGGTCGGGGTGGAACTCGTCACCGAACTCGTACCCCGGGCCGCCGGTGCCGTTGCCCAGCGGGTCGCCGCCCTGGATCATGAAGCCGCTGATGACACGGTGGAAGACGGTGCCGTCGTACAGCGGTTCCGTGGACTTCTGGCCGGTCTCGGGATGCGTCCACTCGCGCTCGCCCTTGGCGAGCTCCACGAAGTTCTTGACCGTCTTGGGCGCGTGGTTCGGCAGAAGCCGGATCTCGATGTCGCCCTGGTTGGTCTTCAAGGTGGCGTAAAGCTGCTCAGCCACGATCTGCCTTCCGTAAGTCCTCGGTGACGTTAAGTCTTCGATGCCGTCCACCGATCCTCGCACGGCCCATCCGCTCCGGCGCCCGGCCGCCACCCCGAACGCGCCTCGCTCACCTTCTTGCCGGATTCCGCGCACCGTGCGCGGAGGCCGGCTCCGCCCCGCTCGCCTGCGGCTTGCCCCAAACCCTTCCGTCCGCTTGCCGCAGGAACAAATGCGGCCAAGTGCGTGACGCCCCGGCGCGGGCTGAGCCGAACCGTGGCATTGTCGTCGGCAAGCTCCCCTTGCACCGCATTGCCCCAAGGCATCACTCATGGGCCGAATGACCCGGATGCCCGTCCCGCATGCCGTACGGGTCTCCGGCAGGCATGATCTCGAAATGGGTGGAAAGGCGGAGTGTCTACCCGCCACCAAGGAGGAGGATCCCGTGACCCGCATCGACAGCGTGCGCGCCGCAACCGACTCGGCCAAGGACAGCGTGCAGCACGCCGCGGAAGTGGTGGCGCCCTACGCCGACACAGCCAAGGACCAGGCCGCGCATCTCGCGTGCGAGGCCCGCACGCGACTCGCGCCGAAAATGTCGAAGGCAGCCCGACAGGCCCGCGTCCAGTACGACGCGCATCTCGCGCCACGTCTCGAACTGGCCCGTGCTCATGTGCCCCCCAAGGTCGACGAGGCGGCCCAGCGTGCCGCGCTCCGCACCCGCCGGGCCGCCCGTACCGCCGCCGACTACACCGTCCCGCGCGTCGGCCACGCCATGTCCGTCGCCCAGCCCATGGCCGAGGAGGCCTCGGCGCGCAGCGCCGCCGCGCTGGCCGCACTGCGCGGGCAGGTCACCGCGAAGGAGATCAGGCAGCTGGCCAGAAAGCACGAGCGGCGGGCGAAGGCCGGTCGGCTGTTCAAGGGCCTCGTCGTGGTCGGCATCGTGGCGGGCGGTGCCTACGCCGCGTGGCGGTGGTGGGACAAGCAGGCCAACCCGGACTGGCTGGTCGAGCCGCCCGCGCCCACGGAGGTGTCCGACCGCGCGCCCCTGTCCTCGGTGGACGGCAGCGGTCCCACCTCCGGGCAGACCGACAGGGGGGCCGGGGGGACGGACGGTCCGGAGGGTGTGGACGGCACCGATCTCGACGAAGGGCGCTGAGCCGGCCCGTACAAGGAAGCGGGCGCCGGAGGACCTCACGGTCTTCCGGCGCCCGCTTCTTCTTCTCTTCTTCTGTGGAGCCTAGGAGATTCGAACTCCTGACATCTGCCTTGCAAAGGCAGCGCTCTACCAACTGAGCTAAGGCCCCGAAAAGGGGACAGCACCGGACGCTTCGACGTCTTGGCAACCGCCGCAGACCAGAGTACCGGGTACCCCCCGGAATCCTGCAAAATATGGGGCTCCCGGTGGGCGACCACTCTCCGTAAGATGCTCGTCGAGGTTCGCAGCAGCGAAGCCGCAGCGAAGGGGAGACGCCATGGATGCAGCTCAGCAAGAGGCAACGGCAAGAGCCAGGGAGCTTCAGCGCAGTTGGTACGGAGAACCTCTCGGGGCGCTCTTCCGCCGGCTGATCGATGATCTCGGCCTGAACCAGGCTCGGCTCGCCGCGGTCCTCGGGCTGTCCGCCCCCATGCTCTCCCAGCTGATGAGCGGCCAGCGGGCGAAGATCGGCAACCCCGCGGTCGTCCAGCGCGTCCAGGCGCTCCAGGAACTGGCCGGTCAGGTCGCCGACGGCAGCGTCAGCGCGGGGGAGGCCACCGACCGCATGGAAGAGATCAAGAAGTCCCAGGGCGGCTCCGTCCTCACCGGCACCAACCAGACCTCCAACACCGGCGGCGGCCCCACCGTCCGGCGCGTGGTCCGTGAGATCCAGTCGCTGCTGCGGTCGGTCGCGGCCGCCGGCGACATCATCGATGCCGCCGACGCCCTCGCCCCGACCCACCCGGAACTGGCAGAGTTCCTCAAGGTGTACGGCGCGGGGCGCACCGCGGACGCGGTGGCGCACTACGAAGGACACCAGAGCTAGTGCTGTGGCCGGAAAGGTTTGCCGGGAAGCTCGCGGCGTCCGGTGCGGTGCGTCGCAAGGCGGAGGATCGCCCTCGTGCCGGACGCACTCGGGCGATGCGACAACGCGGCGAGGCGCCGTGCCGGGCGCTGCGAGCCGGTGCACCTTTCCGGTCACAGCAGTAGGGCCTCTCGTTCGGATCAGGCCGGATCAGCGAGCGGAACCCGGTGCCGTGGATCGCGAGGCGGAGGAGGAAGTCATGTCGAAGTCGTGGCGACCGACGCGGCGAGGCGCGGTGCCGGAGCTTGCGAGCCCGGCATGATCCGAACGAGAGGCCCCAGGGCACTACCTCCGAGAGCCGGGCACGAGCCGAAACAGGAACTGGAGCGGGCGCAGCGCAATGGGTGAGGTCTTCGCCGGTCGGTACGAACTGATCGATCCGATCGGACGTGGTGGAGTCGGCGCCGTCTGGCGCGCCTGGGACCACCGGCGCCGCCGTTATGTGGCGGCCAAGGTCCTCCAGCAGAGCGACGCACACACGCTGCTGCGCTTCGTCCGCGAACAGGCGCTGCGGATCGAGCATCCGCATGTGCTCGCCCCGGCCAGCTGGGCCGCGGACGACGACAAGGTCCTGTTCACCATGGATCTGGTGAGCGGAGGCTCACTGGCCCATGTCATCGGCGATTACGGGCCGCTGCCGCCCCGTTTCGTCTGCACGCTGCTCGACCAGTTGCTGTCCGGTCTGTCGACGGTGCACGCGGAGGGTGTCGTGCACCGGGACATCAAACCCGCGAACATCCTGATGGAGGCCACCGGCACCGGGCGGCCGCATCTGCGCCTGTCCGACTTCGGTATCTCCATGCGCAAGGGGGAGCCGCGTCTCACCGAGACCAACTACGTGGTGGGGACGCCGGGTTATTTCGCGCCCGAGCAGATGATGGGCGCGGAACCGGATTTCCCCGCGGACCTGTTCGCGGTCGGTCTCGTCGCGCTCTATCTGCTGCAGGGGAGGAAGCCGGACGCGCAGGCCCTCGTCGAGCACTTCGCCTCGTACGGAACTCCCGGCGCCCCGGAGGGGATTCCCGAACCGCTGTGGCAGGTCCTCGCGGGGCTGTTGCAGCCGGATCCCCAGGCCCGGTTCCGTACGGCGACAGGCGCGCGCAAGGCGCTGACGGCCGCGGTCGACATGCTGCCCGAGTCCGGCGTCGACGACGAGCCGGTGGAGGTCTTCGACCAAATCGGCCCGCTGCCCGAAGGCTTCGGCCCCGCCGGGCCGCTCACGGCCCCCCGTACGGCCGTGCAGGACTCACGGTCGGCGCAGACGGACCAGGCAGCCCAGCAGCCCGTGGAGCAGCCCTACGCCCAGCCGCCGGTGCCGATGTCGGAGACGGGCAGCTTCCACCTCCCGCCGCCTCCGCAGCAGCCCACACCGCTACCCCGGCCGACGCCGCCGTCCACACCTGCCACTCCCCTCCCCGCGCATACGGCCGCCCCCTTCCACGCGCCGGCGCCGGATCCCTCGCAGGTCCCCACGGACGCGGTGCGGCACGAACCGGCCCTCACCCGGGCCTACACCGCCGGGCAGCCGCAGATTCCGGCCCCCGGACCAGGGGTTTCCCCGCATCTCTCGGCCGCTGTTCCGGCGCGGGCGCCGCAAAGGCGTCCGGGACCGCCCACGAAGGTGGCCGTCCCGGTCCTGCTGCTGGCGCTGATCTGTTTCGCCGTGGGCATCTGGGCGCTGACCCAGAGCTGAGCCGGCGGGCGGGAGCCCGCGCCGTTGCCCTGAGCCGAGCACTGCGGGGCCGGAGCCCCCGCCGTGTGCGGAGCGGCTCCGGCCCGTTCACCAGGTCTGTGTCGGGCCTCCGTACGGCGGTTGCCCGCCCCCGGCCGGGCCTCCCGCGACCGGACCCGCCGGACCACTCGAACCGGCCGCACCCGCCGGGGCATGCGGACCGACCGGACCCGCCGGACCGCTCGAAGCGACCGCACCCGCCGGACCGTTCGAACCGACCGGACCCGCCGGGGCGGTCACGGCGCGGCGTCGCGCCAGCAGCGTCCACACGCCCAGCCCGAGCACCAGCACCGTTCCCGCGCCGATCCCGGCCACCCCGACCATCCTCATGGTGTCGCTCCTGGCCGCCTCGGGGTCGCTCTTGCCGCTCCTCGCCATGTCCTTGTCGTTCTGCGTGACCGAGAAGGTGCCGCTGTCACCCGTGTACGGCGACCTCGCCGCCGTACCCTCCACCTTGACCTTGAGGATCATCCCGATCCCCTTGTCGCCGTACGACTTCGCGACTTCCGGACTGAGCGCGACCGACAAGTAGTACCAGCCGGCGAATCGCATGGCGCTGACGCTGCTGGTGGAGTCGTACCGGTTCTCGTACGCCACCGGCGGCAGCGGATCCAGCGATACGGACGCGGACTTTCCGGAGTACGACAGCGGCGTCGCGCTGTCGACATGACCGTGTGCCGGATTGTCGAGGGAGAGCGCGAGCGCACTGCCGATGAATTTGTCCGAGGCGTTGTTGTTGCCCAGGTCGACGGTGGCGAAGATCTGCTGACCCCAGTCCACCGGCACCCGGTAGAAGCGGGTCTGCCCGGGTGCGATGACGTCGTGCCACTCGCCGGTCTGCAGGCTGGTCGCGTCGTAGTAGCTGGTGCCGCCCGATCGATTCTGCGGGGCGTCGGTGGGCGGCGCGGGCAGCACCGACGGCCAGCTGTCCGGCGCCTCGGTCGGCGTCGAACCGCCCTGCTTCAGCTGCGGCTCCGACTCGTAGCGCAGTTCCAGATCCCACGCGTCGGGCGTCGAGGTGGCCTTGCTCTCCCGCTCGATCAGGACGTTGTACGTTCCGGCTTCCTGGCAGGTACTGCTGTCCTTGTCCGCGATCCGGTAGGCGTATGCCGCGATCGGACGCGGGAACTCCGCCGACGCGAACCGTGCGTCCTGCGAACTGCACTGCAGGTCGGTGCTGTTCCTGATGCTGACCTTGATGCCGTCCCCGTAGGCGACCTGGCCGCCGCCCTTGGGCACGGCCACCGCAGAGACGTATGCGTTGGTCTTCGCGTCCAGGTTCAGGCGGTAGTAAAGCTTCTCGCCCTGCTCGATCGAGCTCTTGTAGACCGATCCGGGCGTGAGCGCCGTCGCCTCGGTGCTGACCTCCGCGCCGCCGACCGGCTCCGCCCCGGGATCGAAGGTGTACGCGGCGGGCTCCCCGGCCGCGTACGCCTGCCCCGGCAGCGCCGCCGCCGCGCAGATCACCGCAGCCGCGGCCAGCGCCACCCGGCCCCTGTTGCGCTGCCTCATCACGCGCTTCCCCTCGTCGTCTGTGCGGCCCGCCCGCGACGCCCGCGTAGGAACACGAGCACCGCGATCACCACCACCACGGCGCCCGCCCCGGCAGCGGCCGCGATGCCGGTCCATCCTGCCCCGCCCGTACCGCCGCTGTCTGCGGCCCTGATCGAATTGCCGCTCTTGTCCACCTTCTTGGCCGCGACAGGAGCGTTGTGCTCGGGTCCGGCCAGCTCGTCGCCGAGCACCGACACCCGCAGCACCACACCGATCTGCGGGTTCTCCGCGATATCGGCGGCATGCGCCCCAGCGTCACCGAGACGTAGAAGTCGCCCGCGGCGTGCACGGGCCGGACGTGGGAGCGGTACTCGTAGCGGTTGGTCCACGCGACCCGCACGCCGCCCATCCTGAGCGCCGACGGACGGCCGTCGTACACGGTCGTCGGGGTGAACTCGCCGCCACCGGTGAGCGGGGAACGAGCCGGGGTGAACAGCTGGGTGACGCCGTACGAGTGCATGGAAGCGACGCCTTCCACCGTGGGCTCGTTCGCGAACTCCACGTCGTAGCGCACCTGCTGGCCCCATCCGGCCGGAACCTTGTACCAGAGGGTCTGCCCCGGAAGGATCCGGCCGCGCGACACGCCCGGTCCGATGTCCTCGGCGTCATTGAAGCCGGTACCGCCCCGCACGTCCCGGGGGTCACCGGCGGGCGGCACCGCGTCCTTGCCGCCCTCGCCGTACTCCGGCCGCGAGCCGGCGGGCGTGACATCCCTGCCCAGCGGCGCCTCCACCGCGTAAAGGAGTTCCAGCGGCCAACGCGCGGCGTCGGAGCCCGTCTTGCTCTCCCGCTCCACCACCAGCAGATACCGGCCCGCCGGTGGCAGAGACGGGTGCCGCGCTCCGTGGGGATACGGGACAGCCCTCAGGGCCGAGGTCAGGGGCGTCGCGCCCTCCTTCTGGAGGAAGTGCGCGGTCTCCGTCCCGCAGGAGCTGTCGGTGCCGTACGTGACGCTGGTGCGCAGCGCGTCGAACGTGTCGACGGCCGCCCCGGGCTGTGGCACCGCCGTCGCCCAGAAGCCCACCGTCGAAACGGCGTCCAGCTCGACGGCGTAGTACCGCTGCTCACCGGGCCCGATGGTGTCCAGGTACTGCCCGGGTGCGAGCACCGGCGCGTCAGCACCCGTCGCCGCGCCCCCGACCGGCTCGCCCCGGACGGCCAGGTCGCCGTCCGCGGAGAGCCGCGACGCCCGTCGCAGCTGCCGGGCCGGCGACCTGGCGTCCGGCGCGTCGTAGTAGCGGCCGTTGCCCGCCGCGGCCACGCATTCGAGCTGTCGGCGGGCCTCACCCCGCACCTGGAAGCCGACGGTGTCGGTCCGCAGCCCGATCCCCTCGCTGCCGAGCTCCGCGGCGACCTCGCAGGGCCGCCGCGTACCGCAGTTGTCCTCCCCGTCGGAGATCAGCAGGATCGTACGCGTGCCGATGGCACCACCCGCGGGCCGCGGAAGGTCCTCGGCGGCCTTGCGCAGCGACAATCCGATGGGGGTGTCGCCCTTGGGTTCCGCGGCCGCCACGGCCCGCTTCACGGCCGCCCGGTCGAGCCCGCGCGCCGGCTGGACGAGCCTGGTGTCCGCGCAGCCCCGGGGACGGTCGGCGCCGTACACCCGCAGCCCGGTCGGATACCCGTCGGGAAGGCCGCCGACGACGGTGCCGACGGCCGTACGGGCACTCTCCATCCGGGTGCGTCCCGTACCCGTCGTCGTCCGCCATGGAGCCGGACGAGTCGAACACCATGACCAGGCTGCCGCCCGATTCGCGGCCGGGCGCCCCGGAAGCGGCCGGCGCCGGCGCCACCGCCACGGCCGGCATCGCGCCCGCCACCAGGGCGAGCAGCGCCCCGCCGATCCATGCCCCCACGACTGCGGTGCGGCGATGGTGGTCCCGTGCCTTCACCCGTGCCCCCTCGACCGAGAACCCGGCGTTTTGCTTCCGCAACCCATTGATTTGCTTAAGTGAACTCACGAGCACAGGTGCCACGGTCCCGCAACAGCACGAAGCCCCGGCCGCTCAGCGACCGGGGCCCGCAATCAGACTGTTCTGTCTCACACACCCGAACCTGCGGGCACGGAGTCAGTCGCCTCCGTCCACAGATCCTGCTCGGCGCGATCCGCCTGGATCTGGCGGTACACGAGGAGCCCGCCGATGGCGGCCAGTGCGACCAGGAGAAGCTTCTTCACCGCGCGACCTCGTCTTTCCTTGACGTAGGGGACTTCTGCCGCCCGACTATACACACCGGCCGATATCGATCGGTGACCTGCCCGCGACCCAACTGGCCCCCGGAGAAGAGCGATCTCCCGGACTCGCCGCGAGCGTCGCTCCGGCCGGCGGGCGCGGTCACGCCGTTCCCCCCGGACAGGACAGGCCCGTCAAGGCCGGTTGAACCATACGAGTGGTGTTCATCTGAAGATCGACCGATCCGTGGCGTCGGTCCATGAAATCGCGAGCCACATCCACATCATCGGAAAGGTAAGCAAACCGGACTACCCGAAAGCGAGGGGCCATGAGCGCCTTCAAGCCCAAGAGCATCTGGACCGCCTTCGTCACCGCCTTCTTCGCCCTCCTCGCCGCACTGGGGCTCATGAGCAGCCCGGCGACGGCCACGGAGCAGAGCGCCCCGGAGCCGATCACCACGAACCAGAGGCACACGGGTGCGACCGCGGCAACCGCGACCACCCCGTCGGTGCGATGGACCCTTCCGCGTGACAGGGCGCTGCCACCCACGATGAAGCAGCGCATCCGCGCCGAGGCACACGGCTCCTCTCCCGCCGCCCGGCATCCGTCCACGGACACGGCGAACGCCATGGACACCAGAAGCACCGCCCGCGCCACCCACGGGGCCCCGGCGGGGGACGTGTCCCTCCTGCCGCCGTGAGAGCGGCGCAATCGACGCACAGAGCCCCCGGGTCCGGTTCACACCGGACGGGGGCTTCTTCGTGCGCTCCGGCCCCGCCCTGCGGCTCCCGGTGCGGGAGCCGCCCGGACAGGCTCTGAGTCACGATCGCCGACGATCTACGGACTCCGATGAGCGAAGGCCCAGGAGCCCCACATCGCGCCGCAGAACACGATCAAAGACCCCCCGAGGAGAATCCAGCACCCGCAGGCCCAATCCAGCTTTCCGCGCTCGAAGGGATCTTCGTCATCGTTGCTGTCGGACCAACCGTGATCAGTCATGGCGCCTCCGCAGTAACCCGATGGGCGTGAGCCTCGGGTCAACGGCCGAAGCCCATGCTCGCCGAGCCCCTGGAAGATACGATGATCGGCTGATGTCGGTCAGAGATGCCAAAGACCCCCAACCATGATCGGTTGGGGGTCTTCGTACTGGTGGGGCTAACAGGATTTGAACCTGTGGCCTCATCCTTATCAGGACCCGGCCCTATATAGGGGAGACCCCCAGGTCACCGCCAGTACCCGCTCCACCTGGCCCTACACGTATCTACATCTTCAAGCATTCGTAGAACCCGGTCCGGCTTGCTCGGCTGCTGGGGTAGTTCTGGGGTAGCCACGGGGTACTCCGCCGCCGTTGCCGACCATGAGGGCGCTCAGAGTCGCGAGTCCACATAATCGCTCTCGTCCGGCTCGTCATCGTCGCCATCGTGCTCGTAGTCCGGGTCGGGTTCAGCCTCGCTGTAGTAGTCCTCGACCTGGATCTCCAGATCGATGTCACCTCCAAGAGGCTCTGCCAGGAGATCGAGTTCTCCGGACTCGACACGCAGTTCGCAGACGAAGCACCGAAAGATCTGCGGCGTCAGCATGACGGTCCACTTCTCGGTGTCCACGTAGCTCCTACCCATCAAGGAGCCCGGCGACGAACACGCCGGACAGATGGCGGACGCCGAGATGTCATCGAGGAACCCTGGAGTGACCGTGCGACCGACGGTGTTCAGCACGAGCGCCCGCTCCCTCTCACTGAAGTGCCCATACCGTTCTTCGAAGACTCGCCGGGCCCTGGCGAGCTCCCGCTCCAGCCGAACCCGAGCCGCCTCTCCCTCCTCCTGAAGCAGCTTGTCGTGCATCGCTTCGTGAGGCCGCCAGTAGTCAGCGCCAATGCCGAGCTCGACAAGCAGAGGGTCGATCACCTTGATGCAGCTGACGAAGACCGCAATGACCTCGCCCCTCTCGTGGTACCCAGCGTGAGCAACACCATTGCGCGCGTCAGCGAGTGGCCAGGCGCGGCCCTTTGGGCGCACAGGGATCTTGGGCAAGAGACTGCGCGCCCGTTCGTGCGCCTCACCCAGCTGAATCGTCTTGACCTGAGACCCTTTGACCTGACTTAGCTCGCCCTGGCCCGCCGCATAGAGGAGCGACGGAAAGTCCTTCCCGTCGACTATCAACGACGGGTGGATCCGAGCCAGAAATGCCTTCAGTAGATGCTCCGTGGCCACCCCAGCGTGATGGACCGCCATCCCTTCCGACGACGGCCCATCAGCGAAGGCTGTGAAGGCTGCGTTCATCCACTTACGCGAGGAGAGTGCCAGGTGTTCAGCGTCAAGGTGCATGAGTCGGACCGTAGAGGCCAACTCATGCACGCAACAGCAGTTTCGGAAATTACGCGACCAGGCGAAGTGGCCTCTTTACACCGCTCCGGCCTGGCTTCTTCTCCTCCAGCGCCGCAAGGACCTGGCCCGCATAATCGGCGGCGGCATGGGTGTAGAGCCACGTGACCTTCCCCGCGCGCTCGTGCCCGAGAATCTCCTGGGCGATGACCTCCGGCACGCCCCGATCGTGCAGCCGCGACGCGAAGCTGTGTCGCTGGTCGTGAAAGGCCGGCCACCACTCCGTCCGCTCCTTCTCCACCTTCCGCGTGCGACCGGTCGCCGCATCCCTCTCCTCGACCATGACCTTCCGCGTCTTCTTCCGGCCGACACCGGAGTGGGTGAGAGCGTCCGTCCACAGCCGACGGAACGCACTCCGGCGGAGCGGCGCCCGGTACGGTTCGCCCGCGGTGCCGGTCTTCTTCGATCCGCGCCGGACCTTGTTCCTCCCGTGAAACACGAGCTCGTTCACGCAGAGCCCTGCCTCGGGTTCCGATCGTTCGGTGCTGGCGTCGGGTTCGTCGGCCAGGAGCTCGCGGAGCACGCGCAGCGCGAGGCCAGTAATGGGTACGGTCCGCAGGCCAGCGTCCGACTTGGGATAGACCTTCCGCCTGATCTTCCCCCTCACCTCGGTCAGCACCTCGCGGACATGGATGACGCGACGGGCGAAGTCGACGTTGCACCAGCGCAGCCCGGCGAGCTCACCCCAACGAAGCCCGGTCTCCTGGGCGACGATCTGCAGGGTGTGCATGTAGTCGGGGAGGTGTGCGCGAATCAGCCAGAGCTGTGCGTACGACGGAGGCCGCCGGTCCTCGGGGTGCTTCTTCTTCACCTTTGGCAGCTTGACCCCCTCGGCCGGGTTGAAGGGGACGCGCCGGTCGCGCTTCGCCGCTTCGAGCATCCGGTCGAGGATCTGGAAGACCTTCACCACGGAGGACGCTGCGAGCGGCCCGCCGTTCTCGTCGTGCAGTCCATTGACCCAGGTCTGGATCCCAAGCCAGCTGAACTCGTACAGCTTGAGCGCGCCCCAGTGGGGCTCGATGTGGTTGCGGTAGCTGCGGCCGTCCCGGTCAAGGGTGGTCTCCTCGCCGGTCTGCGTCGGCCACCACAGTCGGTGCCAGGCGCACAGGGTGATCTCGGACCGGGCCGGGTCGAGCCACGTGCGTTGACGGATTTCGGTGCGGGTCCGCTCCAGGAATTCGATGGCCTTGGTCTCGGTTGGCCAGTTCTTGCTGCGACCCTTCCCCTGTGGGTCGGTGTACCGGGCCTCCCACGACCCGGTGTGCTCTTCGACCGGGACCGGCGGGCGGTCGCCGGGGTACTTCTTGAGGCATGGCGGGCAGCCGCACCTCATGCTGGGATTCGGGCGCGGGTTGCTGGTCTGCGTCTTCTGCACGGCGGACTCCTGATCAGAGCGTGCCGGCGGCGATCGCTTCTCGCGGGATGGTGATGGGATCGCCGCAGAAGCAGACGAGACCGCCGCCGGTGGCGGTGGTGGGTGCGCCGAGGTCGGCCAGGAGAGCCGCGAGGTCTCTGATCAGGTCGTGTGGGTGGGTGCCCCCTTGGACGGTGATGGTGATTTCGTCCGGGTCCCAAATGGCGGTCTCCGACTGGGAGTCGGCCACGGCGATGAGAGTGCACACAGATATCCCCCAGGGCATGCGCGATTGCGTTGAGCCGCTACGGGAGGACAGCGGAAAGGCTGAGATTACCTGCGTGTGAAGGATCTGTGGAGGGGGTTCGGCATATGCATTCGGAAGGAGTTATTCCCTTCTGGTTAGGCAACCCTTATCGCGCACGACTGGCCGACCGCATAGCCTCGGCCGTTTGAATGAGCGCGCGTTGAGAGTCAGTTGGGAGTTCTCGGTAGATGCGGAGGAGGCGCTGTTCGCGCTCTTCATCGCTGGGGCCGGGGACCTTGCGCCCAGCCGCCGTGAACATCTGGGCGGGCGTCACGTCGACTCGCCACAGGCGAAGGATGTTGACCATCGCGCGCAGGTCGTTCGGGTCGATGCGGGAGGTGCCGCGAGTGCGGTTCACCCAGGCGTTGAGCGTCGGGTACTTGATGCCGGCCTCGGCGGCCAGCTCTTTCTGCGTCCGGCCCGCCTCTTCGAGTAGGCGGGTCAGTAGTGCTGCCAGGTCCTCGCCGGCGGGGGCGGGGTCCTCGGCGGCGGGGTTGGTGTCGCCGGGGTGGTGCGGGCCTGTAGTCACACACCGCAGGATCCTGCATCCACATCTACATGCGCAAGTAGATCGGCGCAGCTTGACCGGCGCTTGACGGCGCTCTGGTGCATCTACAAAACCGCCGTGCGCCCCTACCCGCCTTGCCCGTACCCCGAGTGAGCCCCCTTGACTCGATCTGCATCTACATGCAGACTGTAGATATCGCAGGTCAGAATGGCCCGCGTGACCCCTATTCGGCCATGCGCCGGAGGATCCCCATGCGACGACTGGACCACGGAGCCCCGCTCCGAGCCGCCATAAAGGCGGCCGGGCTGGACATCCCGCACCTCGCCGCCCGAACGAAGGAAGTCGACCCGACCGGCAAGGGCCTCTCACCGGCATACGTCGGCTTCATCGCCGGGAACGGCAAGACTGCCCGCGAGGACTGCAGCGAGCGGGCCGCTGACCTGATCGCGAAGGCGCTCGACCAGGAGGTCAACGCGCTCTTCGAGACGGTCTTTCTCACGCTCATTGAATCTACATCTACAAGCAGATCGAAGACTCGCGCTTTCGGGAAGTCGGCCCCGGCCATCGATCCGCTGCCGGATCAGCTGATGGATCAGCGGGAGCTGTCCCGCTTCCTGCGGAAGTCGATGAGCTGGATCGACGGGCAGATCAAGGCCAACCCCGAGTGGCCGGGCCTGCACTACGTCGGCCGCAATCGGCGCTTCGACCCGCGCGCCGTCCTGGCCGGGATGCGGCAGCAGCGCGAACGCATCTCCGCCTGACGCACCGCGGGGTCGCCCGCACCGCCAAGTACCGGACGACCCCGAGACCCACCTCACCACAGAGAAGAGGAGGCAGGCCGTGAACTCACAGGCTAGCCCCAAGATCAGCAACCCGCCGGGAGCGGAGCGGGAGCCGGAGCTCCTCGCTCGCGCCCGGAGCGGCGACCGGGAGGCGTTCGCCTTCCTCTACAACGAGCACAACCGGGCCGTGTACCGGTACGTTGCCGCCCGCGTCAGGAACAAGGTGACGGCGGAGGACCTCACCAGCGAGACGTTCCTCCGTGCACTGCGCCGGATCGACACCTTCCGGACCGGTGACAGCAACGCCTTCGGCGCCTGGCTCATGCGGATCGCCCGGAACCTCGTGATCGACCACGCCAAGGCCAGCCGCACCCGGCTGGAGATCTCCTCGGGTGACATGTTCGACGCCGACGAGGTGACGACCAGTGCCGAGGACTCGGGGCTGAGGAATCTGGAGGCCGCCGAAGCCCACGAGGTCGTCCGTGCTGCGCTGCTGACGTTGACGCCGCAGCAGGCCGAGGCCGTGAAGTTGCGGCACCTGGTCGGACTGTCGGTCCAGGAGGCGGCGACGGTGTCCGGAAGGACGATCGGATCCGTCCGTCTCCTCACCTTCCGCGCCATGGTCTCGCTCCGGGCCCGTTTGGCGGTGGCAGCGTGATCTCTTCTCCTCCGATCAGCACCCAGGCCGCGCACTTCGCGGCGCTTCTGTCGCTGACCACGCGCCACCCGGGCCTGCCGGGCGGATACGTCACCTGCACCGCTGGCGGCGACACCGCTCTGCTCCTGGATGGCCCGGCCGACTTCGAGGCGTGGCGGGAGGCCCTCGGCGTCCCGATCGCCGACGTCACCTGCGATTTCTCCAGGCCGCAGCAGATCTTGAAGCTGACCATCCCCTTCGGCGACGTTCAGGTGGGGCTCTGGACGGTCCTCGCGCGGTGCGAGATCGCGAGGGCCGGGGCGTGAACAAGAATCTTCCCTCTGCGATCACGACGATCCGGGAGTTGCTGGGCGGTACGGGCGACGTTGCGCTGGCGGTTGCTCACGCCCTCGACCGTCGGGGCCTGCTCGTCGACCCGGAGCGTACGTACGGCACAGTGCTCCGCCGAACGCCGCAGGGCTGGGCCCCTGTGGCGCCGGCCACGCAGTGCGCACCGGCCGCCGCGCCGACCGAGCTGGAGCAGCAGGCCAGCGACTGGGACGCCGCGTGCGACCGGGCCCGCCAGCTCGCCGCCGTCATGGCCACCACGTACGCGTCCGAGCCCGATGTCGCTGGCGTCCGGGCTGACCGCGACACCGTGGTCGTCAGCCTGTACGTGACCGACCTGTCGCGCTGGGCCGGGTGGATGTCCACTCTCGGTGTCACTGAGCACCAGCTGACCGGTCTGGACTACCTGGTGTGCGGGCGGACGTCCTGGGACGGAGTCCCGCTCAGCGTCCTCGCGTACGACGTACCGGAGCTCCAGCTCGCTGAGAAGGCTCGTGCCCGGCGCCCGTACCGGCACGCCGGGATTCTCTACGACCTGGCCTTCCCGCACGAGGACACCGCCGGAGACCGCTGGTACTTCCAGGGGGAGACCGCCGAGGGCATGCCGCTGCTGTCGATGGACGGCCGGCCCGAGCGGTGCATGCTCGCCTCCGTCGTCGACCTGGTCGGCCCGCTGCTCCCGATCCGGGACCAGGCAGGCAAGCCCGCAGCCGACACCGTCGTCTCCCTTGCCGAGGCTGGTGAGCGCGCGTGACGAACCTCAGCAATCGGATTCGGGCGGCGATCCTTGCGACGCTGCCGGGCGCCACAGCGGACACCACTGTGGTGACGATCGAGTACGCCCGGTCCCGAGTCGGGTACAGCGCGCGGGACACGTGGTCCGGTACGGCCGATGGTCTCGCGGACCGCATCGCCTCTGCCCTCGATATCGATCAGGAGAAGGACACCCGTGAGGGCGAGTCCACTCCCGAACTCGGTGAGTTCATCGGTTGCTCCGCCCCTCGTTGTTCCCGCGGGGAGTGGTCGGCGAAGGCGGCCGAGCGTGGCTGGGAGCGGTGCGGCGATGGGTGGTTGTGCGTGCAGTGCGCGGACGCCGCCGACGAGCGCGCCGAACTCGTCGCCCGGATGCCCGCCACCGTCGAGCTGGCCGACGGAACAGTCACCCTCACCGACTGGTCCCTCGTCGAGCTGGCCCCGGACTACTACGGCCACAGCTACATCCAGATCGGTGGCTGGCTGCCGGAGGGCTGGGCACCGGCCTCGATCGAGCACGGCACCAACCACATGGTGCGCGCCGAGCTGCCGGGTATCCCCGACGTCACCCAGGGCGTGAACGTTGAGGTCCACACGAAGGGGTATGGCGGCCCGCGACGCTTCATGAAGATCCAGTGGCTGCACGCGAGGTACCCGGCCACCTGGCTGGACACGCTGCGCGAGACCGGGAAGCTGCCCGCGCCGCTCGACCCGAAGCCTGAAGCAGCACCGGCAGCGGGAAAGCTCAGTTACCGCGCGCAGCAGCTGCTTGCGCACGTCCGGGAGGCTCCCGGCACCCGGTGGACCACCGGCCGGGCCGAGAAGGTTTTCGCCGATCTCGGCTACCCGAAGCGTGGCCGACGGCACCACGCCCGCGAGGACCTGCACGCGCTCGCCGCCCACGGCCTCCTCACGGTCCACGGCCCCGACGACGGCCGTTACTTCCTCCTCGCTCAGAAGGACGGTGCCTGATGGCTGCCACGAAGACGCAGAAGGAATGGAACAAGGGGAAGACCAGCACTCCGACACCGGGCCGGACGATCGAGACGACCAGCCGGTGCAAGACGGACGGCTGCGGTGCCCAGCCCGGCGGGGTGCGCCGCATCACCGGCTGGGTCGTGATCGAGGTCGTCGGGTCCACGGAGCCGAAGAGGTTGTTCTGCTCCTGGGACTGCGCCGCGTACGGGTCCGCGCTCGCCGAGCTCCGCGTCGGCGGTGCCTGATGAACGGACCCGAGCACTACCGCGAGGCCGAGCGCCTCGCCAACCGCGCTCACCACTTCACCTACGGCGACGGCGGCGACCCGGTCGTCGGGCACGCGCTCGCCGCCGAGGCGCAGGTTCACGCGACGCTCGCCCTCACCGCCGCGACCGCCATGCAGGCCGCCGTTGACGGCTCCGAGCCGGGCATGGGGTCGGGCGAGTTCCACGAGTGGTACCAGGCCGCTGGCGTCAAGCCGCCGAAGCGGGGCGAGAGCCGATGAGCGCGTACTCCAAGGCGTACCGGGGCCTCGTCGCAGGCGGTATGTCCGCCACCGAGGCCGCCAACCTCCTCGCCGAGCTCCGTTCCGAGACCGGCGAAGAGCTGTCCGCCGGCCTCCTCGCACGGTCCGCCGAGAGGTACGGCGCCAAGCCGACCGACTCCCACTCGGTGCAGCGCCGCCGCACGGCCCGGTTCGGAGCCGTACGAGACGCAGCGGCCTGGATCGCCGAGGCGACTGCCACCGGCCGACTCACCACCACCCCGCACCAGCGCACCAACCGGAGCACCACGTGAGCACGTTCACTTTCGCCCCCGCCACCCGCGAAGCCGCCAAGGCCCGCATCGGTCTCCAGGGCCCGGCCGGGTCCGGCAAGACCAAGTCCGCCCTCCGCATCGCCGAGGGCCTCGCCCAGGGCGGCTCCATCGGCGTCATCGACACCGAGCGCGGCTCTGCTCTCACCTACGCCCCCGTCCCGGGTAAGCCCGAGCTCGGCGGCCACGAGTTCGGCCACATGCCGATGGACACCCACGACCCCCGACACCTCATCCAGGCCATCGCCGCCGCCCGCGCCGCCAGCATCGCTGTCCTCATCGTCGACTCCTGGTCCCACTTCTGGAACGGGCGAGGCGGTCTCCTCACCATCGTGGAAGAGGCCGGCCGGAAGCCCGGCGCGGGCGGTTCCTTCGGTGGCTGGCGCGAGGGCAACCCGATCGAACAGGACATGTTGGACGCGCTCTTGAACTACCCGGGCCACGTCATCGCCACCATGCGTACCAAGGGCGACTACGTGATCGAAGGCAAGAAGGTCACCAAGGTCGGGGTCAAAGCAGTACAGCGCGAGGGGGCCGAGTACGAGCTCGGCCTGATCCTCGACATGGTCGAGGGCACCGGAACGGTGACCAAGACCCGGTACGAGCCGCTGGAGGGCCTGACACTCCACCACCCCGGCGAGGACCTGGCGGAGATCATCCTCGAACAGCTGGGGCAGGGCATCGACCCGGTCCAGGTCCTGATGGACGCGCTCGCGGCCGAAGACCTCACCTATGACGGTGCGCTCGCGCTGCATGCGCGGGCGAAGGCTCGGGGCCTGCTGGCGACGGAGCAGCTGCACCCGAAGACCGCGACGCCGACGACGATCGGCGCACTGATCGCGGAGTACGGAACCGCGCTCAAGCCGAAGCCCGCCGCCCCGGCACCGTCCGAGGCCGCGCTGAGCACCGCTCCCGCAGGGAAGCCCCAGGAGCCTGACGCCCCGTCCGGGACGTCGCCAGTAACGGCTCCGCAGATGCGGATGATGCACGCCTGCTTCGCCAAGGTCGGCCTCGGCGCGAAGGAAGCGCGCGAGGAGCGGCTCCGCGCGATCGGCCTCATCATCGACCGCCAGGTCGCCACCGCGAACGAGCTCACCTTCGACGAGGCCGCGACCCTCCTGGACACGCTCAGCGCCTTCGGCGAGCGCGACAACCCGGCAGACGAGTTCGCCGCCATGGTCCAGGGCCTCGAAGACCAGCTCACCGCCGCCTGATCCACCACTGACCGCGGGCCCGGCCGCCACCCCCCGGCCGGGCCCGCACCATCCCAGAGAGGAGGACACCACAGTGGTGGACCCCACCCCCGAGCAGCTCGATGCCATCGCGACGTACGGCGACGGCATCGACCTCGTGCTCCAGGCCGGCGCCGGATGCGGTAAGAGCTCGACGCTGAAGATGATCGCGAAGTCGGACCCGCGCCGCCGGATGACGTACGTCGCCTACAACAAGGCGATCGCCGCCGACGCATCGCGCAGCTTCCCCGGAACCGTGCTCTGCAAGACCGGCCACGCCCTCGCGTTCGACCCCCGGCACCTGCCCCGCCTGAACATGCCGCGCCAGACCGCACACGCCGCGTCCCAGGCCATCGGCGTGAAGCAGATCCTCGGCATCATCGGCTCGACCCCCGCCATCCCGACCGACCTCGGTACGCCGAAGGCGATGACCGGGAAGCTGATCATGCGGGCGGCGCTCGACACCATCACCCGGTGGTGCCACAGCTCCGACCCGGAGATCCGCGCCAAGCACGTGCCGCAGTACGACGGCCTCACCAAGGAGGGGCCGCGAACCGCGCTCCTCGCCCTGGTCCTGCCCGTCGCGCTCGCGGCGTGGGCCGACCTGACCGACGAGACCGGTGTGCTGAAGCTCAGCCACGACCACTACCTCAAGATGTGGGCGCTGTCCGGGCCGAAGCTCGCCACCGACGTGGTGCTCCTCGACGAAGCCCAGGACACCAACGACGTGCTCAGCGCGGTGCTTCTGGACCAAGAGCACGCGCAGCGCATCGCGGTCGGGGACTCGGCGCAGCAGATCTACAGCTGGCGCGGCGCGAACGATGCCCTGCAGAAGTTCGTCCGCACGCTCGGCGCCCCCGAGCTGACGCTCAGCCAGTCGTTCCGGTTCGGACCGGCGATCGCCGAGGAGGCGAACCGGTGGCTGCACGTCATCGGCGCCCCGCTCCGCCTGCGCGGCTTCGACCAGGCCGAGTCCAGCATCGGCCCGGTTGATGAGCCGGACGCGATTCTCTGCCGCACCAACTCCGGCGCAATGGGGATCGTGATGGAGGGCCTCGCCGCCGGCCGGAAGGTCGCCCTCGTCGGTGGTGGCGGCGACATCAAGGCCCTCGCCTGGGCTGCCGAGGCACTCCAGTCTGGCCAGCCCACCGACCACCCCGAGCTCATGGGCTTCCCGTCGTGGGACGCGGTGCGGGAGTACGCGCGGGAGGAAGACGGCTCGCTCGACGTCCTTGTGAAGCTCATCGATGAGCACGGCACTCAGCGAATCGTCGAAGCAGCCGATGCCCTCGCAGCCGAGCACCAGGCCGAGCTGGTGGTCAGTACCACGCACAAGGCGAAGGGCCGGGAGTGGCCGACTGTCCGGATCCACTCGGACTTTCGGGCCCCGAAGCCGGATCCGACCACAGGTCACATCCTCCTGCCCCGAGAGGAGGGGCGCCTGGCGTACGTCGCGGTGACCCGTGCCCGCCAGGTCCTCGATTGCGAGGCCCTGGCCTGGGTCGACTCAGTGACGGCGGTGGCCGCATGAGCGACGTCAACTGGTCGAAGGCGCTCTGCCTCGGCTGCGACCGCGAGAAGTGGTTCGTCACCGGCCTCAGCGCCGAGGCGAACGCCGACCGCGCCGAGGCCAAGGAGACCTGCACCCGGTGCCCGATCCGTCCCGGCTGCCTGGACTCGGCACTGGCCGAGGAGCAGGGCAGGGCGAGGCCAGCCGGTTCGGGATCCGCGGTGGCAAGTCCCCGAGGCAGCGGTACGAGATGACCCGCCGTCCCGGTGCGCAGCCGAAGCAGCAGCGCGCCGCCTGACTCCTGGTGCGCGGCCGTGACGCCCCACACCGTCCGCGCACCAGGCCACCACCCACCACCCCCGAGAGGACCGCTGGTGACGGAGAAGACTCCGCCCGAGTGCAGGCACTGGATCGGCGCTGACCGCCGGTACTGCCGCGCCGTCGACGAGGTCCGTCCGTACCTGACCGGCCTCCGGTGCCCGCTCCACACACCCGCTGCTCTCCGCGGCCTGCCGGAGCCGCCGCCTGGGCCGGGCTGGCCGGCCTCCGCATGGTCCACCCCATCCCCTCAGAGCGCGTCTGCGCTCTTCGACCACCGCGCGGTGGCGTCCGGCAAGCGCCGGTCCTCCCCCCACGTCTACCGCGCAGCACAGCAAGCAGTCCGCGAAAGGAAGTCATGACCGACAAGTCCACCGCCGAGCCCGACGAGCAGGTTGTCCGGCCGTTCGCCGCATTCCTTCAGGAGCAGTCCGGCGGCCAGCTGCACGACGAGCTCAGCACGAAGTTGCACGAGTTGATCGAGGCGATCCGTGAGACCGGCAAGGCCGGATCGATCTCGCTGAAGATCGACATCAAGCCGATCGCCGGTACGGACGGTCGGACCCTCACCGTCACGGACGCCGTCGCCGCCCGGCTCCCGAAGGTCGAGCGCCCGAAGTCCATCTTCTTCGCGACGGACGACGGCAACCTCTCGCGCACCGACCCGCGCCAGCCCGTCATCACGGGCCTCCGCGAGGTCGAGTCCACCACCCAGAAGACCCAGCTCAGGAGCGCCAACTGATGTCGTACCCCTCGCACACCCAGAAGCTCGAAACCGTCATCGAGGGCAAGGCCGACGGTACCCAGGCCATCATCAACGTGGCCACCCGCGCGACCCAGCCCTTCGAGCTGGCACCCGGCAAGGTGTACTCGCTCGTCACCCCGGACAACCGGGCGCACCGCGTCGACCTGACCGGACCCGAGTTCACCGGCCAGCCGCCGCGGAAGTCCGGCACCACCCTGGTCCGCGACGTCGACAGCTTCCTCGCGTACTTCGACAAGCACGGCGACGACAACACCGAGGTGTACGCCGACGCCGACGCCCGCACAATCACCGCGGTCCTGGACGCCCACACTGCTGAGAGCGCCCGCTGGGCCAGCCACCGCCTGGAGCTCCGCCTGCGGGCAACCCCCGCTTGGCGGGCCTGGACTGACGCGGACAACCAGCTGATGACGCAAGCCACGTTCGCCGAGTTCATCGAGAACAACCTCGTCGACCTGGTCGAGCCGGACTCCGCCACCATGCTGGAGCTCGCCCAGTCCTTCGAGGCCACCACGTCTGCCGAGTTCCAGTCCAGCCAGCGGCTCGACTCTGGCCAGCGGAAGTTCTCGTACGTCGAGGACGTCCAGGCGAAGGCCGGCCACAAGGGCGACATCGTCATCCCGGCCACGCTGACGCTCGCGCTGCGGCCCTTCGAGGGGGCCGAGCCGTACCGGGTGACCGCCCGGTTCCGGTACCGCCTCGACCGGCAGAAGGGCGAACTCCGCCTCGGCTTCAAGATCGAGCGCCCCGAGGACATTCTCACCGCGGCCTTCGGCGATATCCGGACTCTCATCGACTCCGACGTTCCGATGGCCGTGCTGAACGGCGCCCCGACGTCCCGCTGATCTACCCCCTGGTGCGGCCGGTCACCCCGGCCGGCCGCACCCCGCACAACCCCGAAGGAGACCTGTGGGCGGCCGCCTGTACGTCGAGGTGCTCGACTATGCACCGACGACGCTGACGCACCGCGAGAAGCTCGCGCTCTCGGTGCTGGCAGACGACGCCCGAGACACGACTCGGATCACTTGGTCCAGTGTCGAGTCCGAGAAGATCTTGCGCCGGGCGCAGGTGTCGCGTCCGCAGGTCTACGAAGTGATCAAGGCCCTGATCAAGAAGGGCTGTCTGGAGAAGGTCTCGGCCGGCCAGAAGAACGGCACGGCGAAGTACCGGATTCTCCCGCTTCAGTGTCCGGAACTTCCGGACACGGGTGACAGCGACCAGGGTCCGGATTCTGCGGACACTGACGACGCTCAGTCTCCGGGGTTCCCGGACACTGACCCCGATTCTCAGAGTCCGGATTTCCCGGACACTGACCAGTCTCAGAGTCCGGATTTCCCGGACACTGAGCCGGAAGCCCAGTGTCCGCAGAATCCGGACACTGACGAATCTCAGTGTCCGGAAACACCGGACGTCAGTGTCCGGGAATCCCAGACGCCTACTCTCTCTCCTCTCTCTACAAGACCTCTCTCTTCTCACGACCCGTCGTCATCGGCTGACGCACAAGCCGCACCCGACGACGTGATCGACGCCGAAGTGATCGACGAGCACGAGGTGCCGGAGCCGGTCACCGCGCAGACGATCGTCGGCGAGTGGCTTGACCGGTGCGACGCCCGCCCGCCGTCCCGCGTCATCGGCCAGATGTCCCGAGAGATCCGCGTCCTCCTCGATGAGGACCGCATCCACCCCGACACCATCCGCCGCGGCATCGCGCTCTGGATGACGAAGCGCCTCCACCCCTCGACGCTCGCCAGCGTCGTAAACGAAGTCCTGAACGCCGCCTCGGCCCCGCAGCGCCCCAGCCCGCCACAGCCCGGTGATCTCTTCGCCCGCGCCAAGGCCCGCGCCGCCGCCCGCAAGGAAGGAGCACCCCAGTGACCGAAGAAGAAGCGATCCAGATCGCCGAGTACGTCGCTGCCGCCTGCCCCGCGCAGAAGTTCGGCGAGTTCACCCCGGACGTCTGGGGCGAAATCCTCGCCCCATACGACGTCGACGACGCCCGCCGTGCCGTCATCGCCGTTGCCGCCCGCCAGCCCTTCATCAGCCCGGCCGAGATCATCACCGAGATCAAGGCCCGCCGCGCCGACCGCATCGACGCCGCCCACGTCCTCTACGACGGCAACCCGGGCGAGACCGGGCTCGAATCCACGCAGTCCATTCGCGCCCTGGTCCAGGCCGCCGCCGACGGACGCCTTCCCGCCCGGCCCGCGCGGGCAGCGATCGGGCGCGGCACCACCCCCGCTCTGCCTCCCGGCCGCGCGGCCGCCGTGCTCGGCTCCGTCGGCAAGACCACGCCGACGACCCGCGAAGGAATCACCAACCCGCGCGCCATCCCCTGCCGAATCTGCCACGCCCTGCCCGGCACCAGCTGCACCACCCGCGGCCGCCGCCGACAGGACGTCCACCCCGCCCGCCTCGACGATGCCCGCCGCGCCGCCGCCGGCCTGCCCCCAGTCGACCCGGCCGACGAGCAGCGCGAGGTCGAGCGCCGCCGCGCCGCCTCGGCCGCCGCCCTCAAGACCACCCCTCCCGAGACCGCACCGGACTACGAGGACGTCACCTGATGGGCATCAGCCGCTTCCCCCAGCTCAAGGTCGCCTGCTCCTGGTGCAGCGCTCCGGCAGGCGAGCTGTGTGCCAACCCCGCCACTGGAGCCGTACGCCGCTCGGCCACCCACGATGTCCGCCGCATCACCTGGGTCACCGAGACGGCCACCTGCCCCGCCTGCGCCGCCGCCCCCGGCACCCGGTGCTTCGCCACCATCCGCGGCCTCCGCATTCCGGTAGCCAGCCCGCACCCCGAACGGATCACCGCCGCCGACCGGGCCCACACCGCCACCCACCGGACACCGCCATGGCCCCACCAGCCGCCCACTGCCCCGACTGCCACAACCCGGTCCGCTGGACCCGCACCGAGGCCGGCCGCCACCTCGCAGTCGATCCCGACCCGGACCCCGCCGGGAACACCGCGGCCTGGCGCGACGGCACCGGCACCCTTCGCTCCCGACGCCCGTCCGCCGACCTCCCGCTGACCGGGTGGGAGCGGCTCCACCTCCCGCACATCGCCACCTGTCCCGCCCGCTGCGAGCAGCTGGCCCTCCCCGTCGGAGTCACCCGACTCGACGACCACCGCAACCGAAGAAGGAAGTCATGGCCGAGAACCCCACCCCGAAGATGACCGATGAGCCGTGCACTGACCCGCGCCATACCGGGCCCATGCGCGACCAGCTCGGATGTAACGGCCCCGACCCCGCCGAGCCTGCCGAGGAGCAGGCAGCCGCCGAGTTCGCGGCCGGAACCGCGCTGCTGGTCGGCGAACAGGTCACCGAGTACGCCGCCGCCGTCTACACGTCCGCACTGATCGCCGGAGCCGACGCCATCGAGAACCTGCCCCAGGACTACGAATGCGACCCCGGCCGCGGTGACGCCGTCCAGCTGCTGCGTCGCATGGCAGCCACCCCCACGGGCGAGTCCACTCCGGCCGACTACACCGACGCCCGGACCGCGTGGATGCAGATCGGCACCACCCCGTCGCTGCAGGGACTCCGTACCGAGCTGCGGATCGAGGGGTATTCGCCCCTCATCGGCCAGTACTGCGGCGCCGGAATGCGCCGGGCCAACCACCAGGACGGCGTCCTGCTCATCGAGCCGATGCTCGCCTTCAAGTGGGCAGACACCGACCAGCCCACCGAGGCCACGCACGAGGGACCCGACCCATCCCACGGCGGGCTCACCACCCACCGAGGCACCCGCGAGAACTGCTCCGGCCCCGACTGCGGACCCACCGAGGACGACACCCCGACCGGTCAGAAGTACCCCTGCGGACTCGGCGTCTTCTGCGACACCTGCGGCACCACCTTCGAGGGCGACTTCATCGTCACCGACACCATGACCAAGGCCGAGCGCCTGGGGGTCGTCCGTACCCACGTGCGCACCGCCGAGGGCTGGCAGTGCGACGCGACCGGCGACTACTGCGCGAACTGCGCCGAGCAGCGCCGCCCCGCCACCGAACCGCCGTGCACCAACCCCCGCCACACCGGGCCCATGCGAGCCCAGCTCGGATGCAACGGCCCCGAACCCGACTCCACATCGGCGGAGAAGGACACCCCCACGGGCGAGTCCACTCCTGCCAACAACCCCTGATAGACCGCGCACGAAAGAGAGATCACCTCATGGCACTGCCTACCCTGACCGGCACCGGCCGCCTCACCGCGGACCCCGAGCTCCGCTTCGTCCAGTCCGGCAAGGCCGTCTGCTCCGTACCGCTCGCCTTCAACTCCCGTCGGCTGAACAAGCAGACGAACGAGTGGGAGGACGGCGACGTGATGTACGTCCGGGGCTCCGCCTGGGAGCGCCTGGCCGAGAACATCGTCGAGACCTTGGCCAAGGGCATGGAGGTCAACGTCACCGGCGAGCTGCGCACCGAGTCCTGGGAGAAGGACGGCGTCAAGCACGAGCGGACCGCGCTCGTGATCCGCAGCATCGGCCCGTCGCTGGCGTTCGCCACCGCCCAGGTCACCAAGGCCACAACCGGCACGAACGGGGCACAGACGGGCAGCCAGCCGCGCGGACAGGCCCAGCAGGGCCGACCCCAGCAGACCCGCCCGGCGCAGCCCCCGGCCGACGACCCCTGGGCCGTCGACAACGCCAAGGGCTACAGCGACGAGCCGCCGTTCTGACGGCCACCTGCAGCCACTGACCCACCGCCGCTACCGGACTTGGGGCGCCGCAAGGGTGCCCGCCCCCGGCAACACCGCCAGGAGCAACCACCATGTTCGGACTCACCACCCACCGCCGCCTCCGCGACGAGATCGACGCACACCTCCGCACGATCCGCAGCCTCTTCCTTACCGAACTCAGGCTCGGCGCCGCCCGCCGCAACGTCAGCGACGAGATCGACGCGCACCTCGACACCATCCGCGCCCGCAACACCGCCGAGGACTCCCTCGCCCAGGAACGGCGCATCACCCGCCGCCTCGCTGAGCAGCTGCTCGACGCCACCGGCTCGTACCCCACCGCGGCCCGCGCCTCGCTCGGTCTCCCGCCCGCCGGCCCCTGGGAGCGCGCCGTCGAAGGACTCAACGCCCTCATCGACGCCGGTGAACTGTTCCACGTCGAGCCGGACGGGCACATCAGCAACCCCTGCGGCGACCAGCACATCGAATGGGACCGTACCGCGCAGCGCTGGCGCCTGACCCACGACGATGAGCAGCCCATCGCAGCCGTCGTCGACACGGCGAAGGATGACCGCCGATGAACGCCACCAACGACGAGATTGCCGCCCTCCTCTGCAAGGGCACGTTGTCCAATCAGGCGGTCGTGCGCGCTCTCGGCGTCGACAAGCACCGCGTCGCTGGTATCCGCCGCACCCTTGGTCTCCCCGCCTACCGGCCCCAGCCCCTCACCCTCGACGAGAAGTGGGCGAGCAAGACCAAGCAGGTTGACGGAGGTCACCTCGAATGGACCGGCGAGCGCGGGTCCACCGCCGGTACGCCGATCCTCCGGTACAAGGGCGAGTGCCACACTGCGGCGGCTGTCGCCTTCCGTCTGCGCACCGGCCGTGCCCCCGAGGGCTACGCCTACGCAGAGTGCGGCTTCAACCACTGCGTCGCCCCCGAGCACGTCGACGATGCCCCCGGCCGACAGAAGACGCGCGAGCAGCTGCGCTATCTCACCGGCCGACCTGTACGGCGGCCGACCTGCCCTCACGGCCACGACCAGGCCGTGCACGGCAAGTACGAGGCGGACGGCAGGGCGTACTGCGGGCTGTGCAAGGCCGACCAGCGCGCGGCCCACCGCGACCGGGAGACCGCCGGTGCCTGAGCTCAGCAGAGAGCGCCTTGTCGAAATCAGGGCACTTCCGCCCACCGCCGACCCCGTCGACTGCTGGGTCGCACTCCAGGACCTGCTCAGCGAACGCGAGCACCTCGTCCAGGCGCACGCCGCCACCGCCGAGGAGCTCGCCACCTGGACGGGATCCCTCGCCACATGACGAACACCTGCGGGGTCTGCGGTCGGCCGCTCCTCGACCCCGAGTCGAGGGCGGCCGGCATCGGCCCCGTCTGCGCCGAGAAGTTCCACCCACCCCGCGGCCGCCGCCCCGCCGGACCCGACCAACTCACCTTCGAGGAGCACCACGTGGGCCAGCCCAATCCGACCTATCACCCGCTCCGCTTCGCCACCCCTGGCCTGCTCCGGTTCGCCCGCACCGTCGACGGCGAGCGCCAGGCGCAGCTGGCGAAGTGGGGCGATCAGCACCACCTCGACGGCACCGGCAACAAGAGCCAGCAGGACGACGCCAACCGGGCCCGCCGCTGGTGCCAGGACGCCTTCGGTTCCGGCTACGGCACATGGGCCGACATCCTCGCCGAAGAGGTCGCCGAGGCCTTCGCCGAACGCGACCACGCGAAGCTGCGCGCCGAGCTGGTCCAGGTCGCTGCCGTCTGCGCCGGGTGGATCAGCGACATTGACGGCCGCCCGCGTCCCTGCGCCCACTGCGGAGAGCCGATCACCGGCGAGGGACACACCTGGACCGGTCCGGTGCTGGCCCCGGGCGAGGACGAGTACACCGTGCCGCGCTACCACCTCGCCCGCCCGGACTGCCGCCGCGCAGCCGGCCACACCGACCCGATCACTGACACCGGCCGAAAGTTCGGCAAGACCGCAGCCAGGGATGCCATCCGCCAGGCCACAATCGACGACGGCGCGCACGTCCACACCGCCTCCGCCGAGACCGGCACCCGCTGTGACACCGGCGACTGCGACACGGCCAGCGAGCGGGGGGCCTGACGATGCCGCTCTTCCTGCTCGGCCTCACCCTCGGCGGCGCTTCCGCCGGAACCACCTACTGGTGGACCGCCGACAGCCAGGCCGCCGCCATCGTCGGCATCATCGCCGCCGTCCTCACCTGGCTCGGCGTCGCCACGTTCGTCGCATTGGACGACTGACCGGCATGCAGTAGGGGCGCACCCACCGTCCGCCAAGACCGGGTGCGCCCCCAGGTGATCACCAGGCTACGCCCCACCGCACACCGGAGCGCCCGATGACCACCACCACCGACGCCCACACCACCGAACGCCACCTCTTCACCGTCGCCCACCACTGGCGCGACCTCACCGACGCACTCACCACCCGCACCACCACCTGGCCCCCCACCATGGGCATCGCCATCCTGTCCGCCCGCCAGCAGGACGCCGAGGAACGCGAGGCCGCCAGCTACCGCGCCGCCGCCCTTCGCAAGCTGGAACGCTCAGCTGACCAACTCGGTCACACCCCCGCACCTCTCGACCTGAACGTCCTCGACGCCATGCTCACCGTCGAGGCCGGCCTCATCGAGCTCGCCGACCAGACCGCGGCCGCCGTACAGCACGCACCGATCACCCCAGCCCCCGCCCGCCGGTCATGGCCGTCAGACCCGCGCGCCCGTCGCACGGCCCAGGGCGACGACACCCGCCGCAACCAGCTCGCCCTCCGACAGTCCAAGGACCCGCGCCGGTGGCGGTACACCGGGCAGCGCACCGCACCGCTCGCCGCACTCTGGCTCCTCGCCCGCACCCAAGGCATCCGCGGCCCCTGGCGCCCTCTCACCGACGAGGAGCAGCACCGCATCGACATCGTCGCCGCGGTGTCCGCGCGTCTCGTCGAGCGCGCCCTCGACATCGGCGACGGCCAGACCCGCCTCGCAGAACCCTGCCCACTCTGCGACGGCGCCCTCGACCTCCACGGTGGTGGCGGGGCCGCGCCGACCGCACGGTGCACCAGCTGCGGACGAACCTGGACACGGTGAGGAGATCCCCAGGCCCCCGTTACATGCTCACGACGAAACCCGCCCTTCTAGGCATTCTGCATATGCCAGGGGCAATTGCCATGTTCGCGGCTTTGACAAGTAAGAAATGATCCGTGGGCTAAGTTGACGACAGCGCTGTAGGAGGCGCACAGCACGAGGGGCCGCCCCCCATGGGAGACAGCCCCTCGCCCCTTCGGCGGACGCCGGACTAGCTGAAGAGCCGAGTCACCAGGTCGAGGGCCAACTCGACGAGGCTGACGTAGAAGCTCAGTTCTGCATAGTCCGGCGCTTCGTCTCTCTGCACACTTACCTCCGCTCAAACGGCCGGAGGAGGATCTCCCCTCCGGCCGATCGGACCAGAGGGGTTGCTGGCAGAGCAGACGTCCACTCGATCAGACTCTAGGCGGTCGGCGTCAACTCACCCCGCGCTGAGCGTTATTGACAGATTCTGATCAAGTGATCATCTGCGCGATCTGTATCTGAGCCACGGCGCCCGCTCAGCGATATGGCCATCGACCCAGCAGGGCGATGGCCATATCGGAGCAATCAGGCTGGCGTCACGGGCGCCCGCAGCCGTCTACGTGGATGTCAGGTGTCGGTGCGCTCCGGCTTCGACGGCGGTCACGCAGTCGGCGAACGCATCACGGGGCTTCTCCCACGGGTCGGGGACGTCCCGATCGCCGAGGTAGAGAACGAGCTCCGGTCCGGGGTTCGTGCCGGAGAGCTCCTGCAAGGCACCCAGGACTCGGGCGTCCATCGCGAGGACGACATCCGCCCAGGCGAGGAGGTCCCCGCTGACCTGGGCCCCGCGGTGACCCCTCAGGTCGTAGCCGTGTTCGGCGGCGACCTCGATCATGACGGGATGGGCGGCGCGGCCTACGTGCCAGTCGCGGATGCCGGCGGACCGGACTTCGACTCCGTCGCCGCCTTGCTTGGCCAGTACGGCGGCCGCGAGCGGGGCCCGGCAGTGACAGCCCATGCACACCGTCAAGATGCGGCGGGGCCGGGCGCTCACCGCGACTCGACTTTCTCAACCTCGATGGCCAGGACCCCCAGCGCTTCCTTCTCGGCCGGGAAGATGTCCCGGATCGCGCGCAACTGCTCTTCGGGGGTGGTCGTCGGGTTGATCGCCGCAGCGTTCTCGTGGTCGAACATCTCGGTGAAGGAGCTGTACCTGCTGACCCGCTTCACTCGGGTGAGCGTCGCCTCGTTGCGGCACGTGAAGCGGATCTGGTCACCCGCCTTGATGCGCTGCATGGACGTGTAGGCCACACGGACCTCGATCGTCTTGGACCCGTTAGCGATGAGGTCGTAGTACTGCTTGTAGATCGGCATGTCCCGGGCGCGGGGGGTCGTGGCGAGGCGGGGAGGGCGCGAGGCCATGAGACGTCCTAACTCCTGTGAGGTGAAACTGCGGAAGAAGTGCTTGGGGTCGGTGAGCAGGTGGCTGACCATCCAGAGGAGGGCATCCACGTACTGGTCAGTGGTGCCCGGCCACTCGGTGGTGGCAAGCATCCACGGCTCGACGCCGGGGAAATCGGTGATCTTTCCGGCCGCCCGGATCAGGGACTTCGAGAGTTTGCCGCCGGTGTCGGAAAGCACCTGGGGGGTGAAGATCCGAACCGGCATGGCACGGGCCGGGGTTCCGAGCTCGGCGAGCGCTCCGTCAACGAGTTGGCAGCCGAACGCCCAGTCGCCGCCCTTAAGCATGACGTGCAGGGTGCTCGTGTTCCGAGTGAAGGCCCGCTCCTTCACCACGTTCCGGTACAGAGTGGCCAGGTCCAGGTAGCCGCCGTCCATGGGGTCGATACACAGCTCGTACGGGCCGTGGTCGTGGCAGATCGCAGAGAACACCGCGCCGTCGCCGTCGAGCCGGACCAGGCGCGTGCGCTCGGCCCGCTTCTCAGCCCACCCGCAGGTGGGGCAGGGCAGCCGGGTGTGGACGACGCCCGTGGACGGGTTCAGCCACCACCGGAGGTCGTCCAGAACCTCCAGGGTGCGAAGGAACTCGGCCCGGAAGGCGGGGCTGGCCTGCTGGTCGCTGTACGTCTCAGTGGCGTACTCGACATCGGTGGCGTCCGACAGGGAGTCGAAGAAGGGCCGGTAGTAGCCATCTATCAGAGTGGCGACCCCGTCCTTTCCGAGCGCGTGGAAGTACGTCTGCTGGTAGGCATGGTGGGTTTCGGGGTCGAGGACGATGTCGTGAGGGGCGTTGTCCAGCGCGCCGAACTTCACCGCGGTGTCCGTGCGGAACGTACGCCGGGCCTGCTGAGCGAGGAGGAACGCGGACGCCTGGACGAGGTTCGTGCCGAGGTGCGGGGCCCCGTTGATCTGAGTGCCGACGACGAACTCAATGCGCTGGGGGCGCATCGCCTGCACGCGGGGTCGGATCATGTCGATGGTGCGCAGGAGGGCATTCGCGAGGACGCTGTTGGGCGAGACCAGGGTCGGTGCTGTGTGCGCGGACATGATTCTCCCTACAGGGGCGGGCGGATGTTGGCGCGGATGAAGTCCAAGCGGCTGGTGGCGTCGTCGGCGGGCACGAACAGCGGCTCGTAACCGGCGTCGTAGTAGCCCTGCACGATCAGTTCGTGGACACGCCGGATCTCGCGGTCCTTGGCGAACACGACGTCGCTCTCGTCCTCGAAATTGGTCAGCGGGTCCAGGACGAACACGACGTCATACCGGTAGATACGGGTGGCCTCTTCCAGCTCCGGGTACGGGGAGAGGCCAAAGAACCTGTCCCAGCCGTAGCCGTCGGGGATGCCCCGGTTGTAGAACCGCGGCCCGGTCTTGTGGGCGCAGTACTCGTCGACGAAGGCCTGCAGCACCTCGCGGGAGTAGTCGCGGCGGTCGCCGACCTCCAGGTGGCGGCCCAGGCGCTCGCGGTGACGGCGGTAGATCTCCCTCGCCGGCTCGCCGTCAGTGGCGGGAAGACCCGCAGCCGTGACCGCTTCGAACAGCGCCTCCTTACCGGCGCTGGGGCCGCCCGTTATGACGTAGCGGCGGGCTGTCGCCTCGGGGCTGTCGTGTGGGGTGCTCATGAGATCGTCTCCTCGTCGTCGGGGTCGGTGGTCAGGGCGGTCCGCCAGGCGATCACCAGGTCGCCGCCTCCGGCTGCGTGGACGGCCTTCGTGAAAAGGCCGGGGCTCGGGGCCGACGACGCGTCAGCGACGAGCAGGGTCTCCGTCGGCGACAGCGTGGGGGTCCAGCCCGCCAGTTCCGCGAGGTCATGCGGGGCTGCTCCATCCGGCAAGAGCTCACCGCCGTACGCGGACCGGTAGCGGCGGGCCTGGGCCTGCAGGTGGCCGTAGCGCCACAGTGCAGCGTCCGCCGTGGCATCGCCGGGGTCGCCCATGCTGGCCAGGCGCTCGACCGCCAGCAGCTCAGCCCGTAGGGCATACACGCAGGCCCACAGCCGAGTAAGGGCTTCTTCGTGCTCGGCTGCCTCCCAGGCGAAAACGTCGGGCGGAAGGCTCCGTCGACGCCTCGCCGGTCGCACAGGGGGTGCGCTCGCCCACGGTTTCGTCTGGGAGGCAGCGTCCCGTTCCAGCGCGTGGGCCAGCGCCGTGAGGATTTGGGGTTCCACCCGCTTGCGGAAGTGGTTGACCTCCCGCCCCGCAGCCTTCGCCGCAACCTCTCGTCGGAGGGTCAACGTCAGGCCGGGGCCGGCGGGCGTCAGGCCGAACAGCGCCTTCGCTGAGTCTCGGAGCCCCTCCGGTTCGATCCGCCCGAGCACTCGACGTAGAACACCGTCCAGCGCTTCGGCTCGGCCGGCCGGGCTGGTGTCGGTGCCTGCTCGTGCGCTCACGCTCGCCAGCGCGCCGAGTCGTGGCCAGTTGCCACCAGGACCCGGCGGGAGCCCCTTGCGCAGGAGTCCCCTCAGCTCTTTGGCCAGGTCGGATGATGCTTGCAGGGCCACGAGGTCGGATCTCTCGACCGTGGTCACCATCAGGTTCACGCCCCTTTCATCGGTGCGAGAACCTCAGTGCAGCACAACGCCCAGTATTTGCCCAGTAGTTGGACCAGAAAATACCCAGCCTTGCGACAGCTCGTTCAGCTGAGCGTCAACGCTTGAATCACAGCAGCCCGAGCGCGGTATCCGGCCGACAGAGATCGCAGGCCAAGGCGGCATCTTCGACGATCAGGCTCATCGCCTGATCGCGAGAGACGGCCTTGACCCGTGCGCCGGACGATAGGCAGAAGCCTTGGTGGATGCCGATCACGCGATGGCCTGCGCCGATGCCTTGCTCGACCACCCAGTCCGGAGGCGGAGCCGAGGGGCGACGTACGGCCTGGCGCCCTTCCTCTTCCTTCAGCCAGCGGCGGGTACGCGCCAGGTCCTGCTCCTGGACACGCTCCAAGAAGCGGAGCAGCTCCAGCCGCGAAACCTGTTCGTTCATGTGTTCGAGTGTACGGCTGCCGCCAGGCAGTACGAGACCCCCACCCACTGGCAAGAGAACGGGGGCGGGGCGAGCGCATCCACTCGGCCGCCACGAATTACCGGACGGCCGACCCCTCGCCTCGCCGCACCGCTCGACCGCACCTACTCCGCGGACGCATCGTCGATCTTCTTCGGCGGGCGCTTACTCCCGCGTAGCCCCTTGCCGATCTGCTGCGCGCGCTCCGGCGTCACCTCGCCGATGATGCTGGCGATCTCCGGCCACGTCTTCCGCTGCTCGTCTCGCAGCTCCCGCACGCTGGCCTGCCGCAACTCGCGCAGTCGCGCGTGATACGAGGGCCAGTCCCGCAGCGCCTGCGAGACGGCGGTGGTGCGCTTCGCCGGGTCTTCGATGGCCTCGAAAGCCGCAAGAGCTTCCAACAGCCTCTTCACCTCCTCGGGTTGTTCCGCCATGCCGGGCTCCCCTTCCTGCCCGAGAGCGCGACCGGACACCACAAACCCTAGGGCTTGCGTCACCCCTTGAGCAAGCCCTAGGGTTTGGCTCGTGAGGTCGGGCTCTCTCGTCGATCTCGCTCCAACAACACGGCCCCGACCAGAGGTGCAACTCCGGTCGGGGCCAGCCATCCGCCTGTCTCAACCAGGAGGAATGACCATGTCCGAGGGTATCGACCCCACCCACCTCGATGAAGCCCTACGCCGATCCCAGGCCGCGCTCGACACCAGCACCCGCCGTCTGCTTATCAGCATCGCCGACCGGCTGAGCACTGCCCGCCCCCATCAGGACATGCGCGAGGTCACCCGCCTCGCCTTCGCCCTCCGGGTCGCCAGTGACGAGTACGGCTTCGACACCGCAGAGGCCAACGCCGCGGAGCAGCTCCTGCTTCGGTACATGCCGCGCGTGGACGACCGGACCATCAGCCGCGGCGAGTACGCCCTGCTCCTCCGCGCGAAGGCCGGCCGAGAGACGACCCAAGCCGAGCGCGTTGCCGAACTCCACCGGCGGGCCGCCGCCGACTACGAGCAGAACCGTGCGCTGCGCCGTCGGGACGACCACCGGGCCGACGTCGAAGCCGCAGCCGACGGCAGCAACGCCGCTCGCTCGCGGACCACCTGACCGGCCGGACGCCTTCAGCGCTCCCGGAGGAGCATCGTGTTCACCCACCCGCTCATCGCCTGGGCGGTCGACCACCCCTGGCCGACTGCCGTCATCACCGCGGCCATACTGGCCACCACCATCACGCTCGCCTGGCTCCTCGTCCGCGCCGTACCGCAGCTCAGGCTCCCGCCCGGATCCGTCCTCGTCGCCGGTCTCGGTGCCGTCGTCTGCACCGCGTACAGCGGCGACACGAGCTGGCGGTTCGCCGAGCACCGCCTCGGCATGAGCGACACCACCGAACGCGCGGTCATGTTCGCAGCCGGGGAGCTCGCCCTGCTCGCCTGCGCCGTCATGGCCCGCGCCACGAAGGCCGCGACCGCCACCGACGACGCCGCCGGAACCGCAGGCATCCCCGGAGTCCTCGTCTGGTGCATCACCGGCATTCAGATCGTCCCGGCCTATTCCGAGTCCGGTCTGCTCGGCGGCACCGTCCGGGCTGCGTTCGGGCCTGTGGCGGCCGGTCTGCTCTGGCACCTCGCCATGGGCCTGGAGATCCGCGTCGTCCGTCCCGGCGCTCTGTCCACCGGGCTCCCCGCGATCATTGGTCGGGAGCTGCGGGAACGGCTGCTGTCCCGGCTCGGTCTCGCGACCCGGGACCGTACCGCGGAACAGATCACCCGCGACCGGGCAACCACTCGCGCTGTACGCCTGGCCACGCTCCTCGAACTTCGCCCCGGCGGACTGTTCGGGCCGAGCCGTCGGCGTCGTCTCGCGGCCGCCGTCGCCCGCTCCGGTGCCGGAACCAACGGCGAGCAGCGCCACCAGCTGCTGCAGCAGCTCGCCGCCCGCCGTACCTCCGGGCAGCTCGCGACCGTACCCCTGGCCTCGCCGTGGACGGGTACTGCCGTACCCGACGAGCCGTACCCGAGTACTCCGCTGGGTGTCACCGGGGCGCAGCTCCGCCGGATGGATCCGCTCGCGGCCGTCCACCAGGTGCGCTCTGCGCACCCCGACGCGACGCCAGCCGAGCTCGCCGCCCTGTGCACCGAGTACGGGGTACCCGTCTCCGAGACCCAGGTGCGAGTGGCCACCCGCACGGGGAATCCGGCGCCGTCCGAGGCCCCCGCGCCCGACCGGCCCGCGCCCGAGGTACCTCGGCAGGTACCCGGCCCTGGCCTGGGGCTCGACCCCGCGAGCACTGCCGTGGCGCATCCCGAGGTACCTGTACCTGGTGCCGCTCCGAACGCTCCGGTTCCGGTACCCGCGCCGCCTGCGGCTGTACCTCTCGGGGCCCGGTTGCTCCCGTTCGTCTGCCGCCGCAGCATCCGTCGGCCGACGCCTGTACTCGCTGCCACGGGTCCCCGTACCCGCGCCGTCGTGCACGCCGAGGTACCCGACGAGGACGTACCCGACCCTGACCCCCTGATCGAGCAGGCCCGCGCCGAGTACGGCACCCAGGCGCCCGGGGTGCGCGGGCTGAAGGCCGAGTACGGCATCGGGCAGGCCCGCGCCCAGCGCATCCGCGACGCCCTCACCACGCCGACCACACCCGGAGTACACCCATGACCCACGACGACGAGAAGGGCCTCCGGGACCGGCTCCGCCGCATCATCAACGGCCCGCCGGCCAACGAGGAGCAGCCCCCGGCACCGCTCGTAGAGGTCCACGTCATCCCCGAACCCGCAGCGGCCGCCGCCCCGGACGACGACGGCCGCCCGATCCATCCGAGTGAGACGGGTGGTGAGGGGAGCCGGACAGTCCGGCCCACACCAAGACAGGAAGCCCCCATGGACAAGCAGACTGCCGTCGCGAACGCGGCCCGAGCTGTGCTGGAGCACGGCGGGCCCGACGCCCGTACAGACCCGCGCGCCGTCGTGGACGCGATGGAGCAGGCACTCCACCTCGGCGCCACCCACGAGGACATCCGTACCGAGATGGCCCGGCAGCGCACGCAGTAGACCCCGGGGCGGCCGCCATCCGCCAAGACATCGGCCGCCCCGGATCACCCGTCCCACGAAGAGACAGGAGCCAGCATCATGGCACTGCAGAAGAGCATGAGCATTGACGAGCTGCGCGAGTGGAACGAAGCCAGCCAGGCCGCTCGCGCGGAGGAGGAGCGCGCCGAGCAGCCCGCCCCGTCCACCACGCCTAAGCCCTGACTGGAGAGGATGCCGCCATGAGTAGTCGAGTGAACGTCAAGGTCCTGCTGCTGTTCGGTGACCAGGCTGAGGTGGTTGCAGACGCGCCCGATGCGGCGGAGCCGACGCGGTATCCGGCGGCGGAGATCGCTGAGGCGGTTGAAGCGAAGCTGTCGGAGCTGCCCGGTATGCGGCTGTCGGCCCTGGTCGGTCCGGATGACCGGCTGTCGGGGTGGCGTCGTAGGTAGGTGGTTGTCAACGGCCCTGATCCCTTTGCGGATTGGGGCCGTTTCCTTCCCCAAAGATGTTGCAATTCGATGCATCAATGGGTCACAATAGAGCCCAAGAGGGAACGGGCCGCGAACCCGAACCCACCACCCACAACAGAAAGGCGGACACCATGTCCGACCACGAAGACGAGATGATGAACGCGGCGGCCGAGCGGCTGACCAGCGCCTACGGCGGCCTGGTCGCCTGCTGCGCGATGCTGCCGCTCCCGATCGCACTGCCGAAGGGCATCGTGACCAACCTGGACATGATCCCGGCCGTGCGCCGGATCGAGCAGCTGGCCGATGAGCAGCCGATGCCCGAGGACCAGCAGGCGCAGCTCTACACCGCCGCGATCAGCTGGCTGGCCGCTGCCGATCTCTTCGGCCTCCTGGTCCAGGAGGAGTACATCGAGGCGCGAGCGGCTGGCGTGCTCGGAGTTCTGATGATCGCCCGAGACGCGCTGAAGGACCTCGGCGAGTGGCTGCTGGAGCAGGACAGCTAGCAGCCTGACACCCCCAAGCGCCCCCGGCAGCCAGCCGGGGCGCTTCACATTGCATGTCGCGCGTCAGAACCCCCAGCGGTCGAGGGCGTTGTCGATGCCGCGTGCGATGTCGCGCAGAACGATTAGATCAGCTCGCCGAGGAAGGCCATGCGGTCACCCTCTCGCGCGGGGTGCGATGTTCGGGCGGGGCCTCGGCCTTAGCCTTGATCCACCGGCCAGCGCCTTGTGGATAGCGGCTAGGAAAACGAGGAAGTGCCTTGTGACCTGCAATGATGGGAGTTCTTGAGGCTCCAC